>JABUEZ010000067.1 GCA_013314795.1 Candidatus Profundicultor aquiphilus
ATGGCTACCGGTTTTCCCAGGTACAGGATTTATCCCCGGTCCGGCTGCAACGCCCCCGAAATGATTTTAATCAGGGTGGACTTCCCGGCTCCGTTCTCTCCCACCAGGGCGTGGACTTCCCCCGGACGGAGCGAAAAATCGACCCCCTTCAAGGCATGCACACCGCCGAATGATTTGACAATACCTCGTGCGTCTAAAATGGTTTCCATGGGCCTCACTCCAATAAAAGCAAGAAGCGCCCCGATCGGGGCGCTTCTTGGGGATTCACGCCCTAAAAGAGTTTCTCGAACTCTTCGATGTTGGAGGCATCGAACACCTTGGGTGGCCCAAGCACCAGCATCTTGTCTTTGGCAATATATTTGGGTTTGGTGCTGATACCGGGTACATCATACTCTTTGCCATCCTCAAACTGATTCCCATCGAGGAGGTATTTTGCCGCCCAGACGGTCAGATACCCCAGATCTACCGGGTTCCAGAGGACAAAACTCTTGACCGTTCCACTCTTCACGTACTTGGCCATCATGGAAGGAACCGAAATTCCGGTGGCCACAATCTGTCCGCTCTTACCGGCCTGCTCAATGGCTTCGGCCACACCCGGGGCAGAAGTACTGCACTGTCCGATGACCCCTTTCAGGTTGGGGAAGGCGTTGATGAGGTCAAGCATCACGTTGATGGCCTGCTGCACGTCCTCTTCGGCATAGCGGATGGTGACGAGCTTCATCTTGGGGTAATTGGCCAGTCTCTGCAACTCATAGAGGATCCAGGTGTTCAGGTTCCAGGCCGTCGGTCCACAGGACACGATGGCAAATTCACCTTCTTCGCCCATGGCCTTGGCCAGCTCATCCATCGTGGTGTACCCGATCTCATCTTGCAGCGCCTGGTTGACAAAGAGATCCCGGAAGTCGCCATCGGTATCGCTCGTCATCACCACAATCCCTTTTTCCTTGGCCTTCTTCAGCACCGGGGCAATGGCTGCCGGGTCGTTGGGGGCCACGGCAATGGCATTCACACCCTGGGTGATGAGGTTATCTACAATTTCAATCTGTTTGGCCACATCTGCGGTAACCGGTCCCGTGTAAATGAATTCCACGTCCAAATCTGCCGCGGCTTTCTTTCCGCCCTCTTCCATGGCGTTAAAGTAGGGGATTCCAATGAGCTTCGGCACAAAGGCGATCTTGTACTTGGCAAAGGCCACCGAAGAGAGGCACAGTACCGCGAAAACCACCAGGAGAACCAGTACACCATACTTCTTCATACTCACTCCTCCTTTATATGTGGGATGTACCTACCTATATTATAGCGATTCTTTTCTCTCTGGGGAAAGAATTTTTTCCTGATTTTCGAAAATTTTTTCCCAATTCTTTCGGAAGTTGTAGCACAATGGGAATTGAGTGCTGCAAAGAGGCGTGGTACCATGGTTTCAAGGGTAGAAAGGGGTGTGGTCCGTGGCTTATTTTCTCATCGCTCTGGCCAATCGAAACAATCTGGAACTATGCCTTCAGCACAATCTGGCCGGCTTTACAAATAATGCTTCCGGTCTTTGGACCTTTACCGAAATCCAGGAAGGTGACTTTATCTCCTTTCTCTATGGTGCCAGAATTTTTAATCTCTATCGGGTGGAGAAAAAGAAGGCCTTCAAAAATTCAGACAAGATGGGACCGTGGGAAAAACTTACCTTACGATCAAAGAAAGCATATACGTTCCCCTTTCGGCTTTTCCTGACTCCCATCCGGAAACTCGAGGAATCGATAGCCCGATCTGAATTTGCCTATGTGGCCGAAAACCTGCTATTGCGGGGTGGCTATCGGAAGACTCATTTCCAGGCTGACCAGACCACCCTTCAGGCTGTATCCCAGATGGGAGAATTGTGGCGGGGGTCGTGCTCGACCTACGACCACGGTGACCAGGAAGAATTTCTGCCTCGCTTCGTGATCCAGGGCAGGTCTTCACCGCCTGAACGCTCTTTACTCAACGAGCTCATTCTTCAGAGTCTTGTGCGGCAATGGTTATCGGATACCCGGAACCTTCAGAGTCTCTTTTCTACCTGTGGTTTCTCTCGCCTTTCTCCTCAGGAATTTGAAGTTCTGGGAGAAAAAGCTCTCTCGACGGGGCATGTGGATGTCTTAATTAAAGATATTGCTCCTTGCGGGTATTCTCGGAAAATGGTGGTTGAGATGAAGCGTGGCCGGGCGCAGAAAAAAGACGTTGATCAGCTTCATGGTTACCTTGAGGAAATCGGCGAAGAGGCTCTCGGGGGCATTCTTATCGCCCGAGAATTTCCCAAAAACATTTTTTCTCATCGCTCTGCTTCGTAAATTCGCTTCTTTTTTTATTCTTTCCAGGATCTTCAAGCAGACCGACCATATTTCTTCGCTGAACTCCGATCAAAATTTCGCCTGCACCCCCTTTCTTTTTCTCCAAAGCTTCTCTAAGGTGTGACGAAAAAGCCGGCGGGCTAAGAAAGACCCGCCGGTGGTAGGGAGGGGTTTTTGGATTACCGGTTTTACTGGGTTACCGCCACACCAAGTCCCAGGGCCTGTTTCATCTTGGCGTAGAGGTCGGTGTTGTCGTAGTAGCCATTAAAAAGTTCGGCATTGGCTCCCAGAGCAAAGACGGGTGTTGGGTCGGCGGTGTGGGAGTAGGTGGTCCAGGAGATTCCGGCTTTTTCACCCATGATGTGGGTGAGGGTTACCGTGAGAGGGTCGTAGCCACCATAGAGGACTTTGGCTTCGTCACCTTTGGGGGATTCTTCGCTCATGCTGGCGGCAAAGGCCTTTTCCAGACGGGAGAGTTCATAATCGGTGAGGGCCATGGCGAGAGTCTCTTTGGCGTCTTTATCGCCGTTTTTGGCCTTTTCCTCGAGCTGGGCTTTTTCTTCCGGAGTGAGCCCCAGGAAGCCGAAGTTTTCCTGAACCGTGGGCCAGAAATCCTTGAGGCTCTGTTTGTCTTTGGGGGTATTCTGGGCGTAGTCCTTCACCTTTTTTTCGAAGGCTTCGTAGGAGATTTTCTGGTTCTCGATCCTGCGGAGGTAAAGGTTATATCCGGTGAGGGCATATCCCAGGCTCAGGCCGCCGTTTCCATGGTCGGCGGTGACGATGACGAGGGTTTCTTCGGGGTGCTTTTCGTAAAATTTCACCGCTTCGGCCACCGCCTGTTCAAAATCGAGGATGTCCCCGATGGCGCTGCGAATATCGTTGGCATGGCAGGCCCAGTCGATTTTCCCGCCTTCCACCATCATGAAGAACCCGTTGGGGTTATCGAGGAGTTCGATGCCCTTGCGGGTGAGTTCCGCCAGAGAGAATTCCTCAGCCCCCCGATCGATGGCGTAGGGCATGGCGGCTTCGGAATCAAGAACCGGGTTGATGACCACCACTTTGTCTTTTGGGCTGGTGAGGTTTTCGAAATCGCTTCGATTCTGGATGACGGTGTAGCCTTCTCTGGCTAAGATGTCAAAGATGCTTTCTTTATCCTTTTCTTTGCCGGTGGGCTGACGGAATCCACCGCCGGCGAAGTAGTTGAATCCACTTTTGGCAAGTTCCAGGGCGATGTCATAGTAGTTATTCCGGGAAGGGTTGTGGGCGTATAGCCCTGCGGGCGTAGCGTGATCCAGCGACACGGTGCTCAGGTCCCCGATTTTCATACCGGCGGCTTTGGCTTCTTCGGCTAACGTGGTGAACTTTTCGGTTTTTCCGGTATCCATGTTGAGGACTCCATCCAGGGTTTTGTGTCCGCTCATGATGGCAGTGATGGCCGAAGCTGAATCGGTAATGTACCGACCGGCATCAAAGGTGCTGGTGAGACCCACCACCGGGAATTTGGTGAAGGAGATGCGTTCTTTGCCGATGGTGTCACTCTTGATGTCGTTGAGGTACAGTTCCGTGGCATGCACCAAACTTAAGCCCATTCCGTCACCGATGAAAAGGAACAGGTACTTTACTCCTGCTGCGAAGGCGATTTGGCTCACGAACACCATGGTGAGAATTACCGCCGTTACCAGGAAATACCGCATTTTCCCGAACATGCTGTATGCCTCCTCTCGTTACTTTTGAAATCGAACCGGCATGGAATACTTCACAAACTCGCTGGCTTCATAATAGGCCTGGGTTGCTTCGGGAGTGGCGTTCTCGCTGGGTTTCCACCAGGGGTCTTCCAGCATGGTCTTTTTGGCCACTTCCCAGATTTCCGGGGTCGCCTCAAGGCGTACCACTTCATAGGAGAGTTCCTTCGGGGTTAACGTATATACGGTATACGACATGGGATAGGTGAGGGTGGAAGCGTTTTCCACATACCAGATGCCGTTTTTCTCTACCGGTACCGTACTCACATGGCGGTGTCCCGAGAGGTAAAAGGACACCTGGGGATATTTTTCAAAAAGGGCGATGACTTCGTCAGCATTATCGAGGTAGAAGTTTTTCCAGTCGGCTTTCTTTTCTTCCTCCCGGAAGGGGACGAGCAAATGGTGCCCTACCACAATGGTGAGTTTGTCCTGATTGGCGAAGAGTTGCTTTTCCAACCACGCAAGCTGTGCCCGGGAAACCTTGCCGCCCCAGGTTCCTACGCTAGTGGTATCAAGGCCGATTAAGAGTACGCCCGGTACCGGTTCGGCGCTCCAGTAACTCTGGGAGCCCTGAAAGCCATATCCCTGCAGGGCAAATACCACGTTGTATTTGGAACTTCCGATCATGGTGGCCAGAGCCGGTTCCTTATCCTTTACCGGGATGGGGCTCACCTCGTGGTTTCCTAAAACCGCATACGCCGGTACCCGGATTTCCTCCACCATTTCCCGCAAAAGATCCACATTCCAGGGTTCGGCATCCTTGGTTAAATCGCCGGCCAGAATCACAAAGTCAAGGTCCGGGATGGCATTCACCCGCTCGATGGCTTCTTTGAATAGGTCTACCGATGAATCTTCCATCTTCACACTGTCTTTGGTGTTGGCTGCCGGGTAACTCACATGCGGGTCGGAAATGACGGCGAATTTCACTTCCTGAAACGCCCAGGCGAGAGTCCCACCCATGAATACCAGCACAAAGACCGTTACCAGAAAAAATTCCCAGAACTTTCGCACCATCCTCTCACTCCTTTCCTGAATTTATCCAGAGGGTAACCCCAAACCGTTAACTGCGTATGAGGGAATTACTAAAAATTCTTTACCCTTGACGGAGGGGGATTTCCTGATAGAATAAAAATACCAGGGTTGCCGGAGTGGCGGAATAGGCAGACGCAACGGACTTAAAATCCGTTGGGGCGCAAGCTCCGTGCCGGTTCAATTCCGGCCTCCGGCACCAGGGGAAGCTAATGAACCCTCTGGTTGGTTTCGGATTCTTCAGAAAACCCCCGTGAAAAATGTCTGCAAAATCATGTACCGATGTCCTGCAACCAAAACATTGAATACTGTGCCAGGTTCCTTGAAAAACGAAAGTTGTGGGAAGATTCCAAAACAAAAATTGGGGATCCAGTGTTGCTCCCATTCTGGGGGTCGATGGAGATTTGTTCCGGGGATGACTTCTGGAAGTTGAGATTTCTTTAAGGAGGAAAGATGAATAAAACGGATCGCATCGGCGTATTGGGAAAGCTTCGCGGTGGGGTTTTTCATTCGCACTTTTCCGGTGGATGATACTGTGGGAATAAGAAGGATCTTCTTATTCCGTTTTTTCACCAGGGACAAGGCCTCGGCAAGATCGCTATCATTAGAGGCCACAACGGCCCAATCAAAGAGGTTAAGCCAGGCATCGTTCAAAAGATGGACCGCCAAATTAACATCCGATCCTTTTTCCTCGGCTTCGATGACATCGACATACTCCAGGAGTTTTCCCGTGGCGTCGTCGAGAGGGTGAAGGAGTTTTTTTCCGTTTCGTGTTCACCAGGAAAGAACCATAGTAAATTTCGAGCTCAGGAATGTACATTTCAAGTGCTCGCAGGTATACAGCCTGCCGATGTGGAGCCTGGGGATCTTGAGGGAAGGCTTTGACCTTAGTGGTAAAGTACTTGATTCTATGGATTTTGAGATTTCGGGGAAGTACCTTTTCGAAAAGGGACTTATAATCAAGCCACCGATATGGGGTATTCTTTAAAAGACCATAATAGAAATTTAACCCATCGATATAAATATAGGCACGCTCACCCATAATAAAAAAAACCAGGACTGGAATAACCAGTCCTGAGGCCCCTGCGGCCGAACCGGCAGGGGGGGATTCACTACAAAAATAGTATAGGTTGTTTTGTGAGGATTGTCAAATGGTTGTATTAGTAACGGTTATACCCTGCTGTGGTGGCCTGCGTATTTTCCGGCAAGAACGCGTTACGGATATCTGTTTCAAGCAGCCGAGGGACGAAAGATTCCGGGATTAAGGCCGATCAATTTCTTTAGATCGGGGGAATGGTTGATTCATTTTCTGGATAGGGGATGTGAAAATTCAAGGAAGCTGGGGAAAGCCAGGCCTTAGTTCCCAGATCGGGAGGGGGAAAATCTTTCCCCCCGGGGAAGAAAAAAGTATAATGAAGGGAACATACGCCGGGAGACCGAAAAAGGTGGTGCCATGGAAAAGGACTTCTTCGCGTTCCTTCTCGAGCATTCTCCGTTGGCTACGGTGGTGGTAAAACCAGATGGCAAGGTGTGTTATGGAAACCAGGCGTTCCGGGAATTTCTGGGTGGTAGCCTGGAAACCCTGCACGATCCACGGGAGTACCTTCACCCTGAGGATGTGCCGGTATTTTGGGAATGTCTGGAGCGGGTTGCCGGGGAAGTGGGGAGGAAGGAAGAGGTGCTGTTGCGGACCCGGTCCAGGAAAGGGGAGGTTCGTTTTACCCGGGTGATTTTGTGGAATACCCTGGATGTCCGGGGGGTGGAGGGGATTGTGGGGTACTCGGTGGACGTAACCAGGGAAACCGAGCTTTTGGAGCGATTTGCCCGGGAAGAGCGCCTGCTGGAACAGATTGTGGCTACCCTGAGTGCTGCGGGGCAATGGGAGGATGAGGAAGCGATTGCCCGGGAAGCGGTGCAGAGGGTTTCGGAAATATTCGGGGTATCGCTCGTGTGGCTGGGGCGAAAGGAGGACGATTTCCGAATAACGCCCATTGCCTGGTTTCCGGTTGCCCATCCCTATCCGGGTGAGATCACCGTGCGCTGGGACGAGTCACCGGCGGGGCAGGGTCCTGCCGGGAGGGCGATTCGAAGTGGCAGTCCTCAGGTGTGTGATGATATCCTTGTCGACCCACTTTTTCTTCCCTGGCGGGAAAAGGCCAGACAGTACGGGTTTCGTTCTGCGGCAACTTTTCCGCTGACGAGTCGGGGAAGGACTTTTGGAGTGCTCGTGGTGTATAGCTCTGTGCCCCGGTTTTTTACCGAGGAACGGGGGCGGTTTGTACAGCTTTTTGCCCAGGGGCTGGCGCTTATTTTGGTGGCGGCAAATGCCCGGAAAAACCTGAAAGAGAGAGTGAGAGAACTTGAAGCGGTGCAGAATCTGGCGGTGCGCTTGCGCCAGGTGGAGAGAATGGACGAAGCCCTCCGGGTGCTGCTTGAAGATACCGGACGTCTGATTGAGGCTCAGGCCGGGATGGTGCTTCTGGAGAAGGAAGATCACTTTGTCCTTTCGGCTCAGTGGGGGTTTACACCGTCTCTTGAGGGATTCACCATCGACAAGAAGGAGCTTCCCCCGGAGTGCAGTCTTTTTCGCTATGATCCCCGTTTATCGGCGGATCATGTGGAGTGCCCCTGTATTCCGGTTCCGGAGGGGTTTGGCCCTTCGCTTTTGTTTCCCCTGCTTTCGGAAGAAAGGTCCCTGGGGGCGCTGTTTTTCCTTCGGCGTTCCGGGGGTCCGGTTTTTACCGAGAGGGAACTCCATTTTGTCCGGACGATTTCGGAAATTGGGGGAAACACCATCCGGCGCCTGGAACTCTATGAAGAGGCCCTGAGGCGCCTGATGCACCTTGAATCCCTGCGGGCGGTGGACCGGGCTATCACTGGCAATCAGGACCTTGCCGTTACCTTTGAGATTATCCTCAACAAAGCGGTCCAGGAGGAAAATGTCCATGCGGCAGCGGTTTTCCTGGTACAGCCCGAGACTCAGTATTTGCGGTGCTTTGCCCACCAGGGTCTTCAAAAGAGGGGGATAGAGGGGATACTGGTGCATGCTCGGGGGGTCCTGGGTAAAGTAGTGGCAGAGAACACCGTTCTTCGTCTGGACAGTGCTTTACTTCAAGAAGACCAGGTGATGTCGAAGATCATCAGTGGGGAAGGGTTTCGGTGCGCCTTTCTCTTTCCCATGCATTCCAGGGGAAAGGTGCTGGGGGTGCTACTGGTTTTTTCCCGTTTCCTTTTGACTCTTTCGCCGGAATGGCGAGATTTTTTCGAGAATCTGGCCGGGCAGGGAGCCATTGCCGTGGAAAACACCCAGCTTCTGGAGAATTTGAGCAAAAACCTGGTGCTCATGCAGGTGGCGTATGATGCCACTATCGAAGGATGGGCCAAAGCTCTGGAACTCCGGGACCGGGAAACCGAAGGACACAGTGAGCGCGTCACGGCCTTGACCCTCCTTGTAGCCCAGGAGATGGGAATCTCCGGAGAGGATTTAACCTATATCCGCTGGGGAGCGCTGCTCCATGACATTGGGAAACTGGGAGTTCCAGATAATATCCTGCTTAAGCCCGGCCCTTTAACCGAAGAAGAGTGGGCAATCATGCGTAAGCACCCCCTTCATGCCTATGAGATGCTGCGCAGCATTCCCCACCTGCGGAAGGCTCTTGATATTCCCCTCCATCACCACGAACGCTTTGATGGGAAAGGTTACCCCATGGGGCTTGAGGGGAAAAAGATACCCCTTTCGGCCCGAATTTTTGCCGTGGTGGACGTCTATGACGCCTTGACCAGCGACCGTCCCTACCGGAAGGCCTGGTCGAAGGAAAAAGCCCTGAAGTATATTGCCGAAGAATCTGGAAAGGCCTTTGACCCTGAGGTGGTGGCAGTATTCCTGCGGGTGGTGGAGCGAGAATATTGAATCCTGCCCGAAATCCGGGAGATTTACCCTCTTTTTATCGTTGACAAGCTTCTTTTTTCCGCTACAATGTTCAAAAACATGAGGGGGAAAATCCCGGTGAAACCTTTGGTAGAATTTCTCCAGAGTGTTCCCTTTTGCCTTGCCGATGGGGCAATGGGAACTGAACTTTTGCGGCGGGGCTACCCCCAGGATGTACCGCTTGAGCTTGCCAATCTCACCCATTTAGAACTTGTCCAGAGTATTCATGAGGAATATCTTGCTTCCGGAGCGCATCTCCTTGAGACCAACACCTTCGGGGCTAACCCTCTTAAGCTTTCGGGGTATGGCCTGGAGGGAAAAACGGAAGAAATCATCCGGGAGGGAGTGCGGTTGGTGCGGAGTGTGGCCCAG
>JABUEZ010000068.1 GCA_013314795.1 Candidatus Profundicultor aquiphilus
CTTTGATGAACCATGTCCCTCTGCAGAAAATGAACGAGGGAGAAATCGTCACCCAGTTCGACATGGATGCTCTGCAGGATCTCGGTCTTTTGAAGATGGATTTTCTGGGTCTTCGGACTCTCACCATCATTGAACGGGCTTTGAAAATTATCAAGAATACCCGTCAGGTGGATATCGATCTTGATCGCATTCCCCTTGATGATCCTGAGACTTACCGTCTCCTTAGTAAGGGAGAGACAGTGGGCGTGTTTCAAGTGGAAAGTTCCGGTATGAAAGAGCTTTTAAAGCGCTTGAAGCCTGAGGGGATAGAGGATCTAATTGCTATTCTGGCACTCTATCGCCCGGGACCTCTGGGAAGTGGTATGATCGATGACTTTATCGAGCGCAAACACGGAAGGGTCAAAGTAACCTATCCCCATCCCAGTCTGGAGCCCGTTCTGCGCGAGACATACGGGGTCATCGTGTATCAGGAACAGGTGATGAAGATTGCCAGTGAACTGGCAGGGTTTACCCTGGGGCAGGCCGATATCCTCCGTCGGGCGATGGGGAAGAAAAAGCCGGAAGTCATGCGGGAACAGCGAGAAAAATTCATTCAGGGAGCTCTGGCAAAAGGTCATGATCGGAGTACTGCCGAGGAGATTTTCGACCTCATTGAATACTTTGCTGGATACGGCTTTAATAAATCCCACAGTGCTGCGTACGCGATCATCTCGTATCAAACTGCTTATCTTAAGACTCATTATCCCACCGAGTATCTGGCGGCCTGTCTTACCAGCAATGCCTCTGACAGTGACAAAGTGGCCAAATTTATTGGAGAATGTAAGCGCCTGGGGATCCAGATTTTACCTCCGGACATCAACGAGAGTTTGGCTAACTTTACCGTGGTGGGAGAAGGGAAAATTCGTTTTGGTCTGGCGGCCATAAAAAATGTGGGAGATGGTGCTATTGCAGAAATCCTTGCTCGGCGCAGAGAAAGCCGGTTCAGGAATATTTTCGATTTTGCCGAAAGAGTGGATCTAAGGGTTATCAACAAAAGGGTTTTCGAAAGTCTCATCAAGGCTGGAGCCTTTGATACGCTTCATCCCAATCGGGCCCAATTGCTGGCTTCGCTTGAGGAGATTATTGTCTCTTTTTCCAAAAGGAAAAAAACCAAAACGAGTCAGATTTCCCTTTTTGGAGGACAGAGTTCTCTCCCGGAGTCTTATCCTGAGTTAAAAGAAGTGGAAGAATTGGAGAGGCAGGAATTATTGCGAATGGAGAAGGAGATGCTGGGATTCTACGTCAGTGATCATCCCCTTCGAGAGATTGCTCTGCGGTATCCACATATTACCACGGTACCCATAGGGAGGCTTGGAACCATCAAGCAGGCGGTGAAGGTGAAGATTTTGGGCGTGGTGAGTAGTTTCCGTAAAATCGTCACCAAGACTGGCGGGGAAATGTACTTCGTTTCTCTGGAAGACGAAAGCGGGAGTGTGGAGGTTATCTTTTTCCCGACCTTTAAGGAGGAAATCCAATCGTATCTTTCTTCGGGGAAGATACTGGGAGTTCTGGGACGGCTGGATATTCTGGATAGTGGAGAGAGCAAGGTCATTGCCGAAGCAATCCTTGATCCTGAAAAAGAGGGTGCGGGATTGTCTCGGGTGGTTAACATTGATTTACGGGAGAGTTCCGATATCCTGAGATCCATATACTGTTTGAAGGATTGTTTGCGGCGTTTCCCTGGCGATTTACCGGTGGTGGTCCGGGTGCGGGAGTCGAAAGAAGAGTGGTGGGTAGAACTGGGAGAGGCGTTTCGCATTTTCTGGAATCCGGAAAGTGAAGGAGCCATCAGAGAGGTCATTCAGGGTGAGGGAGAGGTATGGCTTTCTTGAAGGGGTGGAATGTATGAAAATAAAGTTGAGTTTCACCATTTTGATCTGGTTTCTCCTTGTTTCTCTTGCTGTGGCGCAGGATGCTCAAGAGTACTATAAGAATGGATATCTTTATTTTTCCCAGGAAAACTACGAGAAAGCGCTGGAATCGTATCAAAAAGCCCTGGAACTGGATCCCCAGTTCTGGGATGCCCAGTACTGGCTGGGAAAGGTTTACGAAAAACTCGGTAACATCCCTGAAGCCATGGCGGCCTGGAGAAAGGTTCTCGTCGTTCAGCCTCTTCATAAGGACGCCTTTCAGAAATGGAGAGCCTACGCGAGATCAGAAGGGCTCAGCGAAAAGGAGAAAGAACGGTTACGGGAAATTTTTCTGTACCAGAGTGTGGCTCCATCGATAAGTAAGGAAGAAGCCTGGGCAACAGTTATTCCCTATGCATTGAGTTTGATGGGGGCAAGGGACATTGTCTCCCTTCGTCTGGCCGGGGCCATCATGAGATGGGCAGGAAGGAATGTCAGTGCTTTATTTTCCCCCTACGAGAAGCCCTGCTACCGGAGAGCTCTGGAAATCCTGAAGGAGGATTTTTCTCAGGAGGATCCATATCTCGTTTATGAGTTTTTGCGAGAATGTCTGGTTCGCTTTGAGGGGGATCAGGAGATATCGAATCTCGTGGATGGGGTTCTAAAGGTTGTATTTGCTGCTGAAGCACAAGTTGCCAAAGAGGCAGCGGAACAAATCGTAGGGGTCGAGTTTCGAGCGTACCAAGATCGGGTTGAGAAAGAGGCCCTCAGTTCTTTAGATGGTCAAACGGGTCCCCGAATGGAGTTTTACCTTAAGGAACATGGTGCCGAAGGCGGGAGTTGAACCCGCACGAGCGCAGGGCTCGCTAGATTTTGAGTCTAGTGCGTCTGCCATTCCGCCACTTCGGCACTCTTTCTGTAATTATAGTGAAACGTCCTTTTTTGTCAACCTGGATGGTGAATGGAAGCGGTGAAAGAAAAACCGGTTATTTTTTTAGACGGGAGTTCTCTGGTTTACCGGGCTTTTTATGCTTTGCCGCGGTTACAGACATCGCAGGGGCGACCCACCGGAGCTACTCTGGGATTCCTAAACATGTTGCTTCGGTTACTGGACGTGTATGGTCCCTTTTCCGTCGTAGCGGCTTTTGACCATCCGCAAAAAACGTTCCGTCACGAAATGTATAAGGAATACAAGGCAAAACGAAAACCCATGCCGGACGAGATGAAGCCGCAGCTTGAGGATATCAAGGAATTGCTTTCTACCATGGGCTTTCCGGTTTTGGAAAAGGCCGGTTTCGAAGGTGATGACCTTATAGGAAGTGGGGTTGCCCAGTTAAGGGGGCGTTATCCTCTTATTGTGGTAACTGCTGATCTTGATTTACTCCAGCTTGTTGACGACGAAATTGTTTTACTTCAGCCGGTCAAAGGCGTTACGCAGCTCAAGAAAATTGATGCTGAAACCCTTTCTGCAGAATGGGGAATCTTGCCGCATCAGGTGGTGGATGTTTTTGCCCTGGCGGGAGATCCCTCGGATAATATTCAGGGTGTGCCGGGAGTGGGAGAGAAAACCGCCCTCAAATTGATTCGAGAATTTGGATCGTGGGAAAATATTCGTGCTCGGGAAAGCGATTTACCCTCTCGTCTTGTGGCGGTTCTTCGGGAATATCGGGATAGGATAGAAGAGAATAGGAAACTCCTGACCATCAAAACCGATGCCCTTGAGAAAAAATTGGAAATTACCGAATGGAATTGGCATAAAGTTTCTTGGGAGAAACTGCTCCAGAGGTTGAAAGACCTAGAATTGAAAGCCCTTAATGAGCGGATTCAAAAAAGGGCCAAAACCCCTTCTTCCCAAGAAGGAGCACCCTGGCTTTTCGAAAGGGAAGATAGTTCCATTGATGCCGGGCATGGTAAGACTCCTGAAAGAAGAGTGTCTTTTCTATTTCCTGATCTCAATAAGGGGAAGTTGTCATTCGAGGAAAGTCTGCTGGAACAGGACGATGTGTGGTGTGCCCCAACGCTTCTTTTTCTGGTTTATCCCTTTCTCCATCTTGAAGAGCCTTCCGTCTTTAAATGTGGAGAGAAAGACGCCGCCGACTGCGAATTTCTTTACCCTTATTTGTGGAAGAGCAGGGAATGGCTTCTGGAGCATCCTGAACTCCTTTCGATGTATCGGGAAGTGGAAAAAGCACTTCTGAAAATATGGTGTGTGGAACGTCGTCGAGTTCAGGGATTTGCACTTTACCCTTCTGTGGAGTATCAGAGCCCTTTTTATGAGGATCTCCCTCTGTTTCGAGGGAATGGCGATGTTATTCTGAGTTTTGGTGACCCGGCATTATGGGAATTTCTTAAAGCAGAATCAGTTCGAAGAGAGTATCGCTCGGAAAAGGATCCTTCCTGTTTTCGTACCATATACGGATGGCGCTTCCTTTCGGGGAGACCGATAAAAGAGGATGAACTCAACAAGCGTTTTCAAAGTGTTCTTTTTGAGGAGCTTCGTCGTTTGAGCATCTTTATTCTGAGTGTGGAAATGAACGTGGATACCATTCTGGAGGGAAATTGCCTTATTGCTTATCTCCGGGGTCAGGATTGTTCCTTTCTAGAAAATTTTAGGAATCGGCTCTCTTCATTTTTACCGTCGGGGTGGAATCTTGCTCTCCAAAGAACAAAGGATTCAGGATGCTATGTAGTTCTTCTTTCTGGTGAGGGAGGTGGTGATGGAATTGGAAGTCCTTCTGGTTGCTTCTGAGGCGTATCCGTACGTGAAAAGTGGTGGTATGGGAGACGTGGTGGGGGCACTGTTCAAGTATCTTCCCCGATACGGAGTGAAAACGAAACTTTTTCTTCCTGGGTATCCTCAGGTGCTGGCCTATCCATTCTCGGGAGACAAGGAGTTAACGGTTTCTTTTGGGGATCATGAAGCAAGGGTCTGGTTTCCAGAATTGCGAGATAAAGATGGGAGAAGCATCGTGGCCATCGTGAACGACCACTTCTTTAAACGGGAAAAACTCTACGACTACCCTGACGACGTGGAACGATTTATCTTTTTTTCTCGGGCTGTATTTGAGTACCTGGTACGGTGGCAAGGAGGTGATTTTATTCTCCATTGTAATGACTGGCAGAGCGCGCTCCTCTGTGCCTACATGGACCGATACTGGCCCCCCTATCGTCCTCGTCCTCAGAAAGTGGTGTTCACCATTCATAATTTTGCCTATCAGGGTATTGCCCGGGGGGAACTTTTCCGTCTGGTTAACCTTCCCGGACAACTGTTTACCCATGAGTATTTAGAGTTTTACGGAAACATTAATTTGATGAAAGCTGGCCTCCTTTTTTCTCATCTTATTACCACGGTGAGCCCCACCTATGCTCGGGAGATTCGTTCCCCAGAGTTTGGGGAGGGGCTGGATGGTTTGGTGCGTGCGGTAAGCAGAAAAAAGAGGATTGTGGGTATTGTCAACGGGATTGATGCGGAAGTATATAATCCGGCCACCGATCCACTTCTTGTACAGAATTATGGAGTAGAAAACCTGGATGGGAAGAGGAAAAATAAGGAAGCATTTTTGCAGCGGTTTTTTCCGAATTATCAGGGGAACCCCGATCAACCCCTTATCGTTTTTGTCTCAAGACTCGTCCGACAGAAGGGTGTGGATCTCGTCCTGGAAAAACTGGAAGAACTGGTAGCCCTTCCGGCCCTCTTTTTCTTCCTGGGGACCGGAGAGGAACGATATGAAAGAGCCTTACGGGAAGCATCCATGAAACATCCCAATCTGGCTGTGGAGATTCGTTTCGATGAAGATCTGGCTCACCTGGTTTATGCCGCGGCGGATATGCTTCTTTTGCCATCCCTTTTTGAACCCTGTGGTATTAGCCAGATGATCGCCATGCGATACGGGGCCTTGCCGATCGTGAGAAAAACAGGGGGACTCATTGACACGGTGATTGATTATCCTTTCCATCCCTCTTTAAGTAATGGTTTTCAGTTTGAGGGCTTTGCTTCTCAAGAGCTTTTGCAGGTCATTCGGAGAAGTCTGGCAGTGTACACAGAAAACAGAGCCTTGTGGGAAACGATGGTTGTGAATGCCATGAGAAGTGATTTTTCCTGGGAGAAAGCGGTTGAGAAGTATTTGAAAGCCTACCGGGATGAATACTAAGGAGTTGTATGGTGAGGGTTATAGGAATAGGGGGCGGAGCCGGTACAGGGAAGACCACGGTTGCCTCTTTTTTGCGGGAACAAGGGGTAAAAGTTCTGGAATTAGATGAGCTTAGCCGAGAACTCTCTCGAAAGGGTGGACCGATCTGGAAAAAGGTTATAAAAACATGGGGGAGATTTTTCGTTGATGCTCGAGGCAATATAGATCGGAAAAAGCTCGGAAAGGTGGTTTTTCGTAGTTTTAAGGTTCTTTTTATTCTGAATCGCATCGCTCATCCACTTCTCTTGCAAGAGACCAGAAAGTGGCTGAATCGGAATAGAAAAGAGAAATTATTGGTCATCGATGGGGCAATTCTTTTTGAAGGGGGTTTTTTGCCCCTTCTTGATCGGATTGTTTTTGTCGAGATTGATTCCGACCTTCAACAAAGGCGGTTGGTGACCAGAGGATGGAAGGAAAAAGATGCTCGGAGCCTTATTGAGGCTCAGAAGTTTTTACGATGTCTCCGAAGGCGCGCTGATTTGGTGATATGTAATCGGGGATCCCGGAAAAAGCTCTATCAGGACATCGAAAAATTTTTGGAGCTCTCTTTCCACGGTAGGGAAATAGAAAGAGGTCGTTCTCGGTTTTGAACAATGTAAGGGTAGACAAGGCATGAAAAGGGGTCGTTTCTGTCTTACCTCAACATATCAGCCCTGTGGAGATCAACCTCAGGCTATTGAAAAACTGGTTACAGGCATTGAAAAAGGTTACCGGTATCAGACTCTGGTTGGTGTGACCGGTTCGGGGAAGACTTTTACCATGGCCAACGTCATCGCAGCGATTAACCGTCCCACTCTGATTATATCCCATAACAAAACCCTGGCAGCACAACTCTACAGTGAAATGCGAGCCTTCTTTCCGGAAAACGCGGTGGAGTACTTTGTGAGTTACTACGATTACTACCAGCCGGAGGCGTACGTCCCCGAGTACGACCTCTACATTGAAAAGGATGCTTCCATTAATGAATACATAGACCGTTTGCGGCTGAGGGCCACCAGTGCCCTGATGGAACGCAATGATGTGGTGATCGTGGCTTCGGTTTCTTGCATTTACGGAATTGGTTCTCCCCGAGAATATGAGAAGAGGGTGCTGCGGGTGGAGCCAGGAAGCTGTTTTAAACGAAGCGAATTTGCCAAAAGACTTGTAGATCTTCTTTACGAGAGAAACGAAATCGAATTTGTCCCCGGGATTTTCCGTATGAAAGGAGATACGGTGGAGGTTTATCCAGCCTATAGTGAACATGCACTGCGGTTTGAGTTTTTTGGGGACGAGGTTGAAACGATACGAGTGATAGACCCCGTTACAGGAAAAACCCTGGAACGGTTGAGGGAAGTTTTTATCTACCCTGCCAAGCATTATCTGGCCAGCGAAGAAATCTTCGATCAGGCACTCCTGGGGATAGAGAAGGAGATGGAAGAGCGAGTAGCCTATTTCCTTTCCCAGGGAAGGCTGGTGGAGGCAGAACGGTTACAGAGACGAACCCGCTATGACCTGGAACTTCTGCGGGAGACCGGTTACTGCCCGGGAATAGAAAACTATTCCCGTTACCTTGATGGTCGGCAACCCGGGGAACCTCCCTATACCCTGATTGATTATTTTCCGCCTGATTTTCTGGTGATTATCGATGAGTCGCATGTTACCATTCCCCAGTTGCGGGGAATGCATGAGGGAGATCGTTCCCGGAAAGAGTCCCTGATCGAATTTGGTTTTCGGCTTCCTTCCTGCCTTGATAACCGTCCGTTGACTTTTGATGAATTTGAAAAGAGGATACGGCAATGCCTTTTCGTTTCTGCTACACCCAGTGATTTTGAGTTCAAAGTGAGTGAACAGGTGGTTGAACAACTGGTGAGGCCTACAGGCCTTCTTGATCCTGAGGTGGAGATTCGACCAGCAACAGGTCAGGTGGAGGACCTTTTGGGAGAAATTCGGAAAGTGGTTCAAAAAAACCAGAGGGTGCTGGTGACTACCTTGACCAAAAAGAGTGCCGAAGATCTGTGCGAGTTTCTCCGTGGCCTTGGGGTGAAGGTCCAGTATCTCCATTCCGAAGTGGATACTCTGGACCGAGCTCGCATTATCCGGGATCTCCGGGCAGGAGAGTTTGACGTTCTGGTGGGGGTGAACCTTCTCCGGGAAGGTCTGGATTTGCCGGAGGTAGCTCTGGTGGCGATCTTAGATGCGGATAAGGAAGGCTTTCTTCGATCTGAGGTGGCACTCATCCAGACCATTGGACGGGCAGCCCGGAACGTGGAGGGAAGAGCGATTCTCTACGCAGATCACCTGACCGACTCTCTGGAGCGGGCCGTTTTTGAGACAAGACGAAGAAGGGCCATTCAGAAGGAGTACAACGAAAAACATGGCATTACACCTCGTAGCATTACCAAAGAGGTGAGGGTGCTTATTCCCGAGGAAGGGGGGCTTTCCAGGGAAACCGAAGAGGTTCTGGACCTTTTGAGCGATGTGTCTGCAGCCAAAGGGGTTGATACAATTATTGAAAAACTGACCGAGGAAATGCAGAGAGCCGCTCGCCGGCTGGAATTTGAGAAGGCTGCACTCTTGCGAGATCAGATTTTCAAGCTGAAAGCCAGTCTCTTTAAAGAAAAAAGCTCAACCTGAAAAATTGCAGAATTTCGAGGTGAAAACGAATTGGACGCAAGAGATAGGATTGTCATTAAAGGGGCACGAGAGCACAATCTCAAAAATGTTGATGTGGAAATGCCCCGGAATCGCCTGGTGGTGATTACCGGTATCAGTGGTTCGGGTAAATCCTCTCTGGCTTTTGATACCATCTACGCCGAGGGACAGAGGAGGTACCTCGAATCTCTCTCTTCCTATGCCCGACAATTTCTGGAAAAGATGGAAAAACCCGATGTGGATCACATTGATGGGCTGTCACCGGCCATTGCCATCAACCAGAAGGCTTCTTCGCATAATCCCCGTTCTACGGTGGGGACAGTGACTGAGGTCTATGATTACATGCGTGTACTTTTTGCTCGCTGTGGTCGGGTTTTTTGTCCTCAGTGTGGTAAACCCATTGCTTCTCAGACAGTTCAGCAGATTACCGACGAGATTCTTGC
>JABUEZ010000069.1 GCA_013314795.1 Candidatus Profundicultor aquiphilus
TTCTTTCTCCGACTACAGTCACATCCAGAGCCCGAGAGGTCGACTGAATTGGATCCACCGCTGGATAAAAACCCTGTTCAAAAAGTTTGCGAGAAAGGACGGTAATAGAGTCAAGATGGTGAAACGTGGTCGCCGGGGCAGGGTCAGTCAGGTCATCCGCCGGTACGTAGATAGCCTGAACCGAAGTAATAGAACCATTGGTCGTTGAGGCAATTCGCTCCTCGATCATGCCGATTTCTTCCGCCAGCGTGGGCTGATACCCCACCGCTGAAGGAATGCGACCCAGAAGGGCAGAAACTTCCGACCCTGCCTGTACATAGCGGAAAATATTATCAACGAAGAGCAGAACATCCTGCGAAAGAACATCGCGGAAATATTCAGCCATGGTCAGAGCCGTCAAGGCCACTCGAAACCGAGCTCCAGGTGGTTCATTCATCTGCCCAAAAACAAGGACTGTGTGGCTGAGTACTCCACTTTTCTGCATCTGAACCCACAAATCATTTCCTTCCCGGCTCCGCTCACCCACTCCAGCAAAAACCGAAACTCCTCGATGGGTGGTGGCAGTGCGATGGATCAATTCCATGATGAGAATGGTCTTTCCCACACCAGCACCGCCAAAAAGCCCAGTCTTTCCTCCACGAATATAGGGGCATATAAGGTCAAGGATTTTGATTCCCGTATGAAAAATTTCCCTTGAGAGCGTACGCTCCGTCAACGGTGGAGCCGAACGATGAATAGGGTAACGCAAGGACGTTCTTACTGAACCCCTTCGGTCAACCGGTTCTCCCAGAACATTAAACATCCTTCCCAGAGTTTCCTTTCCCACCGGCACCTGAATCGGCCCTCCGGTGTCCTCTACCTCCACACCCCTCTGTAAACCCATGGTATCCTGGATGGCGATACAGCGCACCAGTCCCTCTCCCAGGTGTCCGTGAACTTCCAGAGTCAGTGGGGGAAAAGAGCCATCGCTCCCATTTCTTTTACGGATAAAAAGAGCATTATGAATAGGAGGAACATCGTGCTGGGGAAATCGGACATCTACAACCTGCCCAAAAACCTGTTCAACAAAACCAATTTTCATACTCGGTACATCCTTTCAGAAATTACAAAACTTCCGCTGCACTAACCACTTCGTTCAATTCCTGAGTGATTTTCTCCTGGCGCTTCTTATGGTAGAAAATAGTCAGCGATTCAATAATGTCCTTAGAATGTGTCGTTGCCGCATCCATGATGGTAAACCTTGCTGCGTGTTCACTCACGAAGGACTCCATTACCGTCTGGTAAAGCATCCCTACCAAATACTGCTGCTCCAGAGTTCTACGCAAGGAAACCAAGTCACCAAACAGAAGGTATTCCGCTTTCAATTTTTCTCGATCTTCTATCCGAAGAAATTGCGTAGGGAGCTGGGGGGGAAATATTTGCACCACCTGCGGAGCACGAGAGGTAATAGAAAAATAACGAGTAAAAGCAATGTAGAGATGGGTATCGTTTCCTTCTTCTTTCATTTTCATAACCCGGAACGCCAGGTCCCGCAACTCAGCGTAGCGGGGAACGTGGTGCAACGATAAGGGAGAAACCAGAACCACATTTTTTTGCAAGCTTCGCAGTTCTTTCTCCCCCTGCTTTCCCAAAACCGCAATTCTCACTCGCGAAAGACCTTTAAGTTCCACAAAGCGGAGAACAGCGTCAGCAACGTTCTTATTAAATCCTCCCACCAGTCCTTTATCTGAGAATATGGCCAAAAGAAGAATCCGCTCTTCGAGCAACACGGGAGAGGGTACAGAGAGTTCAATAGCCTCCAGATTTCTCTTCAAACTCTCCGCAAAATTGCGAACCTGTTCCACAGCCTCTTTTCCCAGTCGCAAACGCACTGCAGAAATGGTCTTCATGGCATTGGTTACATGCTGAATTTGCCTGACAAGGGCAATCTGCTTCCTGATTCCCTGAAGTTTGGCCACTTTGCTTTCACACTCCCAGGAATTTCTCAGTAAACTGAGTGACAGTTGCCCTCAATTCCTCTTCCAGGTCCCGAGACCAGGATTCCTCTTTTTCTAAACGTTCGAGGAGTTCTGGCTTTTCTTCCACAAGGTAAGCATAGAGTTGTGCTTCCCAATCCTTGATTCGCTCCAGGGGGATTCGATCTACCAGTCCCTGAGTAGCAGAAAAAATACAGACAATTTCCCGAGCTAACGGCAAAGGAGAAAACTGAGGCTGAGTCAAAAGTTGCAATACCCTTTTCCCATGCTCGAGTTGTTTTTTGGTCATCTCATCGAGATCCGAGCTGAAGCGGACAAAATCCTCGAGCTCAAAGTACTGCGACAAATCCAGTCGCAGTCTTTTTGCTACACTCTTCATAATGGGGGTTTGCGCTTCCCCACCCACTCTCGAAACTGAAAGTCCTATATTTACCGCAGGCATAAAACCCCTGGCGAAGAGGCTACTCTCAAGATAAATCTGTCCATCAGTAATGGAAATAATATTGGTGGGAATATATGCTGAGATATCACCTTCCTGAGTTTCCACAATGGGAAGAGCACTCATGGAACCACCACCCAAATCTTCGGAAAGTTGAGCACTCCGCTCCAGTAAACTGGAATGAATATAGAAAATATCTCCCGGATAAGACTCCCTTCCCGGAGGCCGGCGCATTAAAAGAGCAATGGCTCGATATGCATTGGCATGCTTGGTCAGGTCATCGTAAATTACCAGCACGTCTTCTCCCTGATACATAAAGTACTCCCCAATAGCACAGGCCGCATACGGGGTAAGATAGACCAGGGCCGGGGGGTCCTCAGAAGAAGTTGCTACCACTACACTGTAACTCAGAGCCCCAAACGATTTGAGGGTATCTACAACCTGAACAATACTGGAGAGTTTCTGCCCTATTCCAGCATAAATGCAAATAACATTTTTCCCTTTCTGATTAATTATGGTATCAAGAGCCAGAGAAGTTTTACCGGTACGTCGATCACCGATGAGAAGTTCTCTTTGCCCTTTTCCCAGGGGAATCATAGCATCGATGATTTTTACTCCAGTGAGAAGTGGTCTCTGCACTGGAACCCGATCGACAATCTGAGGCGCCGGAGAAAATACCGGCCTTTTAGTATGAGAGCTCAACGGTGCACCACCGTCCAGGGGATTTCCCAAGGGATCAATCGTTCTCCCCAAAAGCTCTTTGCCTACAGGAATTTTTAATGTTTCTTCGGCCCGAAATACAGGGTCACCAGCCCGAAGAGTAGTATAATCACCCAGGATAATGCACCGCAACTGTTCTCTCTCCAGATTAAAAACCTGCCCGGGGATTTTCCCGGCAAAAAGCAAGAATTCCCCTACCAGAGCCTTTTTAAGACCCTTTACCAGGGCAACACCATCCTGAACTTCCAGGAGTTCTCCAACCTCGCGGATTTCCGGCTTAACCCGATAAGAACGAACAATTTCTTTGGTTTTCTGGACGACTTCTCCCAGAGCACTCATTTTAGCCCACCCTTCAGGACATGCTCTTTAATCTTTTCCAGCTGAGTTCTGATACTGCAATCAATAATCAGGTCTCGCACAAAAACGACCACTCCTCCAATGAGTGACTCGTCGATTTCCTCCTGAAGAGAAAAGGAGCTTCCATCTAAGAATCTCTCCATCTTCGCCTGGATGAGAGCACGCTGAGCCTCAGTGAGAGGGAAAGGCGTTACAACCCTTACCACTTCATCGCTCATGAATTGCTTCCACCTGCGCCTTCAACTCTCTCAAAGCTTCTTCAAGAAACACATCAATCAGGCGAGTTTGCACTTCAGGAGTAATCTGTGTGGCAAGAAATTTTTTGACCACCTCTTCGGTAAGCTCAACAATATCCTCACGCAAACCGCTGAGCAATTCCTCCATCTCCTTCCGTGCTTTTCTCCGGTACTCGTTCTTAATTTTCTCGCCTTCCTCGTATGCCTCACGGATGATACCTTCCTTAATCCTGGAAGCTTCCAGCTTTGCCTGATCCATAATTTCAAGATATTTCTCTTTCGCCCTGGCTGCTTCTTCCTCAAGAGCCCGCTTTGTGGCTTCAAGATTTTTCTTCTCGTCCTCAATCTTTTGCAATTCTCCTCGAATAAACTGAGAACGCTGGTCAAGCGCCCTGACCACGGGCTTAAAGAGAAACCGAAAGAGGAGAAGAACCAGAGCAACAAAATTAATAATCTGAAGTATGATGCTCCGATCGATACGAATCATAACAAAAGCACTTCCTAATGAAAGACGTAACGGAGTAAGGGATTGGCAAAAAGAAGAATAAGCGAAATAACTAGGACGTAAATGGCCAGAGATTCAAGCATGGCCAAACCCACGAAGAGGGTTCTACTGATCGGGCCAGTGGCTTCCGGCTGGCGAGCAATGCTCTCCAGAGCCTGAGCGCAAGCTTTACCCTGCCCCAAAGCAGGAAATATGACTCCCAGGGCGATGGCAAAACCAGCAGTAAAAACCGTTACGCAAAGGAAAAGTATCTCTCCTTGCATAGACCTTCATCTCCTTCGTCAAAGCATTAACTGGGATTATACAACTAATGTTTTGAAACTTCAACCGCAGAACTGAGGTAAACCACGGTGAGAATGGTGAAGATATATGCCTGGATGATTGCCGTGAAGATACTGAAAAGCATCATGGGCACAGGAACAAAAAGAGGCGCCAGGAGAAAAAGGATCCCGATAATGATTTCTTCCCCCAGAATGTTACCGAAAAGGCGCAGAGCCAGAGAAAAAGTCCGGGTAATCTCACTAATGATGTGAAAAGGAAGGAGAATTGGGGAAGGCGAGATATATTCTTTAAAATATTGCTTGGGTCCCTGTGTGGTAATCCCATAAAAGGGAACTGCAAAAAACACCACCAGCGCCAGGGCAAAAGCCGTATTGAAATCAGAGGTGGGTGCCTTAAGACCCGGCACAAGATGGGCCAGATTCGCTGTACCGATGAAAAGGGCCAGAGTCCCTACTAATGGTAAAAACTTCCTGCCATTCCCCGGTGACATTCCCTCAATCAGATTGATAATTGCTTCCACAAAGAGTTCCAGCACATTCTGCAATCGACCAGGTATAAAGGTCATTTTCCGAGTGAGAACGAAGGAAAAGAGCACCAGAAATGCCATCACCACCCAGGTAGAAATGATGGTCTTGGTAATCGGGATAGTAAAAAGATAAAAAAGGACCTGAGGATTAAATATTTCTTCCATCCTTATCCCTCCAGTTCATTCCCAACCAAATAACCAAGGAAAAATAAACTACCGAGAAAAAGAGTATAAAGAAAATAACATCCCCTTGGAAAAAGCGGAGAAAAACGAAAATGACTACGCTACTTAAAAGAAGACGCAAAAATATACCGGAGGAAGACATAACCTTCCGCCGCACAATTTTTTGGGTATCCCTCCACAAAAGGGATATCTCAAGCATCGCTAGAATCAAACCACCAACGCTACCTACCATTACCCTTACCACTGGAAGAACCCTTCTTGTCCATTTTGCGGCTTTCTTTCATCAGAAACTCGTACAGATTATAAAAACCCAGCATGGCACCCAAAGCCAAAAGCGACAGGGTCCACGAGAAACCAAGAGGATAGCGACGATCCAGATACTGACCCACAAAAATTCCCAGAAGAATTGGCGTCACCGTTATCCAGGCCAGGTCCCAGAGCACCCCGATATCCTTAAAAATGTTCTCCCTATCCCACCGATTCATAACCACATCCTCATGATAAAGGCTGAAATTCCTGAACATCCTCATGAGAAAAACCGAAGAAGCGACTCACAAAATGAAGAATCCTCCAGGAAGCTTTTCCGTCACCAAAGAGATAGCTTTTCTGGCGAAGAGGTGTTTTGGCGCCAAGAACCGTCAGAGCCCCCTCCACGATTTTTTCGGTGCGACAGCCGACCAAGGTTCCCAGCCCTGACTCCACCACCTCGGGTCTTTCGGTTGACTCTCGAGTAATGAGAACCGGAATCCTCAGAGAAGCCGCCTCTTCCTGCACACCACCCGAATCGGTAATCACAAGAAGCGAACGAGAAAGAAGTTTAACAAAATCAGGATATTCCAGATGATCAAGAAGGACGACTCGGGAAATACCAGCGAGCTCCCTAAGCACAGTCTCCCGCACCGAAGGATTAGGATGAAGGGAGAAAAAAATTTTCAGGTCCGGACACGCTTCCGCAATCATTTTCACCCCGAAAGCAATGTTCCGTATTCCCTCTCCCCAGTTTTCTCGGCGATGAGCAGTAACAGTAACAAAACGACAGGAACCATCCTCTTGCTCCAGCTCCTCTCTAAGCACTGGATGGGAAATTGGGCGATGGTCATTCAGGATGAGAAACAAGGCGTCCACAATGGTATTTCCGGCCAGAAAGATTTGCGATTCTGCCACACCTTCCCGAAGGAGATTTTGCTTGGCCAGAACAGTGGGAGCAAAATGAAAATCTGCAAGGCGAGAAATCAAGACTCGATTCATTTCCTCAGGAAAAGGACGCCACTTTTCCCAGGTTCGCAGTCCAGCCTCCACGTGTCCCAGAGGAACACGGAAATAGAACGCCGACAGTGCTCCACATAGAGCAGTCGTGGTATCTCCCTGAACAAAAACAAATTCTGGCCTTTCTTCAAGAAAGACTCGCTCCAGCTCCTCCATGATTCTGGAGGTAAGGTAATGTAAAGATTGCCTTTCCACCATCACCCGCAAGTCGTGGTGGGGCGTAAGGCCAAAATTACGTAAGAATGCGGTAGACATCTCTCGATGCTGACCGGTATTAATCAACCTCACTTCAAATTCTTCCTTCTGCAGAAAAGCAAGAACCAGAGGAGCCAGTTTGATTGCTTCGGGACGGGTACCCAGAATAAAGAAAACTTTAGCTTTTTTCAATAGAACTCTTCCCTTCTGGAAGCTCTGTAACTCTGAGGTTCTTCCCCCACCCCAGAAAGAGCACCACAAAGAAAAAGAAAAGGAGAAGTGAATAGGTACTATTTGCTAAGAAAAAACTAATCAGGATTGCCGTACCACCGCAAAGTGCACTGATACCATAAAAAATCACCACCACCTCTCTTTGTGAATATCCCCTCTCCAACAACCGATGATGGAGATGGCCACGATCGGGATGCAAGATGGAGAGACCGTTCTTTTTCCGACGAACAATCGCGAAAAAGGTATCAAAGATAGGAATACCCAGAATGAGAATCGGCACCGCCAGAGTAAACGCAGCAGCACTTTTCGTAGCTCCCTGTACCGAAGTCGAGGCAAGCATGGCACCCAGAAAAAGGGCTCCACCGTCTCCCAGGAAAATGCGCGCAGGTGGAAAGTTGTAGAGCAAGAAACCTAAAATACTTCCCGAGAGAAGAAAAGAAAGAATAGCCGGTTCTATCCGACCCTCCTGCCAGGCAATCATTCCCAGGGTAAAAGAAGCAATAGCCCCAATACCCCCAGAAAGACCATCGAGACCATCAATAAGGTTCAAGGCGTTAGAAACACCAACAATCCATATCAAAGTCAAGGGATAACCCCAGAAACCTAAATAAAACATGCGATCCCAGGGCAACGTGAAAAAACGGATCAGTACCCCATCCTGGATGAGCAACACAGCCCCAAGAATCTGCCCCAGGAGCTTGATCCATGGTGAAAGGGAAAAGAGATCATCCAGGAAGCCTGTCAGGAAGAAAACCGAAACCCCCATAACAAAAAACCAGGAAAAGGATAGGCGTAGGAAAAAATGGAGCAAGAAAAAACTCACAAAAAAAGAAATAAAAAGCGACACACCTCCCAGACGAGGAATTGGATGCTCATGAACCTTGCGCTGATCACCAGGCCAATCAAACCAATTGAATCGCCGGCTTGCCATAATAACCAGCGGCGTAACTGCCCAGGCGATGATAAAAGCAAAAAAACTAAAAAACAAAACTTCTCTCAAGGAACCACTCCCCCTGAAAAGACACACATTTCAAGTCCTGCTTCTTCGAGCATTGCATCTGCCAGAAAATCCGGGTAGGGATTTTCGTACACCACCCGCACCACTCCTGCATTGATAATCATTTTAGCACAAAGAATGCAGGGTTTGTGCGTGCAGTACAGGGTGGAATTTTTGGTACTCACCCCATGGAGTGCAGCCTGGATGATCACATTCTGTTCGGCATGGAGGCCTCGACATAACTCCTGATTCTGTCCAGAGGGAATATTGCCTGCACTCCGCAAGCACAGTTCTGGAGTGCAATGAGCAATGTTACTGGGAGCCCCATTATACCCGGTGGCAAGAATCCGTTTATCCTTCACCAGTACCGCTCCAACCTGACGACGCAAACAGGTCGAACGAGTGGCTACAAGATGTGCAATCGCCATAAAATAACTATCCCAATCGGGTCTTTCTTTCATGACCGCTCGTACCTTTCTATCTTTTCCAGGCGTCGGGCGTGTCGCTCTCCCTGAAATTCAGTTTCGAGCCACACCTTCACGATTTCCCGAGCCAGCCCCTTCCCGATTACTCTTTCACCCATGGTTAAAATATTGGCGTTATTGTGCTCCCGGGAAGCTCGCGCCGAAAACACATCGTGACAGAGCGCAGCTCTTATCCCCTTCACTTTGTTTGCCGCAATGGACATTCCCACCCCGGTACCACAGATAAGAATTCCCCTCGCACCTTTTCCTTCCGCCACATCCTTCGCCAGACGAATGGCCACATCCGGATAATCAAAGGGCTCATCGGTATAGATGCCGTAATCTTCCACCTCATGACCCAGACTCTGAATGAATTTTTTCAGGTCTTCTTTCAGGTGAAATCCAGCGTGATCGCTTCCCAGTAGCACCTTCATCACCGATCCTCCTCTCTTTTTCTCAGCATGCTTGCCCTGGTTTTACCACTATAATCCTCAATTGAACGTACATACTCCAGGGATGGATATCTCTGAATTCCTTCCTGAATCTTGTCTTTCTGCCGCGGATCATGCTCAATAAAAAAAACGCCCCCCTTTTTCAGAAAGGGGATCCCTTC
>JABUEZ010000070.1 GCA_013314795.1 Candidatus Profundicultor aquiphilus
CTGGGTATCAGTTTACAGCACGAACTGAATTACACTAACGTCCTCTATCTTCTGGACCTGGCGGGCATTCCCCTCTACTCCTGGGAGCGAGATGAGCATTTCCCTCTGGTGGTGGGGGGAGGACCGTGTGTTTTTAACCCGGAACCGGTGGCACCGTTTTTTGACTTTTTTTTCCTGGGAGAAGCCGAGGAGGGTTTGCTGGAGGTTGTGGACGTACTGGTGGCAACAAAAGGTGCGAAAAAAGAAGATGTCCTTGCCCAGTTGGCAAAAATTGAGGGGGTATATGTACCATCCTTTTGCCCGCCACAATTCCTGGGAGAGAAGTCGCAGAAAAGCTATTTCCCTAAAATGGTGCGAAGACGCTGGATTAAAGACCTTGACACCGCCCCATACCCTACTACTATGGTGGTTCCCTACGTAAGCATTGTCCATGACCGCATTCCGGTGGAGATTTCTCGGGGCTGTACTCGGGGTTGCCGCTTCTGTCAGGCCGGGATGATTTATCGACCCCGTCGGGAACGTTCTCCGGAAAGGATCCGGGATCTTGTGATGTCCCTGGTGCAAAATACAGGTTATGAAGAGGTTTCGCTCGTTTCTTTGAGCAGTACCGATTACGGCCAGATTGAAGCGCTTATCAGGGATCTATCGTTAATGCTTTTACCCTTACAGGTCAATATCTCACTTCCTTCCCTGCGGATGGATACCTTTTCAGTGGAGCTTGCCAGGAATCTGCAACGGGTGAGAAAGAGTGGGTTGACGTTTGCGCCTGAAGCTGGGACAGAACGGTTGCGGCGAGTAATTAACAAAAATTTGACTGACCAGGAAATTTTTTTGACTGTGGAGCAAGTTTTTTCTTCTGGCTGGCAGGATGTAAAACTGTACTTTATGATTGGTCTACCAGAAGAGAGAGAAGAAGATATAAGTGGTATCGCCAGGCTGGTCAGGGAAATTCTGACCATGGGAAAGAAGAGTCGAAAACCAAGCACCGTGCATCTGAGTATTGCGGCATTCATTCCCAAACCCCATACGCCTTTTCAGTGGGTTCCTCAGGAAAGGAAGGAAAGCCTGGAAGAAAAGATAAAGGTTCTTTCTGCGCAGCTCCGGAATTTGGGGAAAAGAGTCCGTTTTAACTGGTCAAGCTTTGAAACGAGCGCAATTGAAGCACTTTTAGCAAGGGGTGATCGAAGGTTAGGCAAGGTTATTGAAAGGGTTTACCGAAGTGGAGGCATTATGGAGGGTTGGACAGAATTCTTCTCCTTTGAGCGATGGCACATGGCGCTGGAAAAAGAGGGTCTTGCTCTGGATGAATATATTTATCGAGAGTTTCCTGCTTCTACATCTTTTCCCTGGGATTTTATTTCCTGTGGGGTGAGTAAAGAGTTTTTGTGGAATGAGTATGAGAAGGCGAAAAATGAGCAGTTGACCCCTTTCTGCCACCATGGGGTCGATTGCTCTCAGTGTGGGGTCTGTTTGCCGTGATCCAGTTCCGTTACCGGATAAAGCAGAGAAAAATGTGCCCGTTTCACCTTATTTCCCAGCTGGATATTGCCCGGTTGTGGGATCGGACCTTGAGAAGGTCCGGGATTCCGATTCTTTATTCCCAGGGATTTAATCCTCGGCCTCTCCTTTCTTTTGGTCCGGCGACGCCTCTTGGTGTGGAGAGCAGGGCAGAGTATCTGGAGATATTCCTGAGAGAAGAGATTCCTGGTCTGCAACTGCAGGAAGAATTGAATCGGTACTTTCCCGAAGAATTGCGTGTTGAAGAAATAACCATCCTTTCTCCACAGAGGCCTTCTCTCACGCAGGAAATAAAAGGTATCTTTTATGCATTTTCTTTTTATGGAGTTTTTTTCTGGAATGATATTTCGCTTCCCGAAGGAATAGAAATGAAGAATGCGTATCAGAAGGAAAATTCTTTCTGGGTATGGTTCTTCTTCCACGATCAAAAAGCTTTTTTTAGCCCCTTGAAATTTTCTGTGTTCCTGGAAGAGAACCATGGTTATCCATTCCCGGATAGGATAATAAAGGAAGGGGTTCTGTTTAAGCAGGAGGGTGAACGGAGGGTTTCATGTTGAAAAAGGAAATCGTCATCGATATGTCGGAGGTAGAAATTCGAGCGGCTCTTTTAGAGGATGGAAAGGTGGTAGAGTTTTTCTTTGAGCGTTTTAACGAAGCTCGTTTGGCGGGAAACGTCTACAAGGGAACGGTTGAAAACGTATTACCTGGCATTCAGTCCGCTTTTGTCAACATTGGTCTTGATAAGAATGCCTTTCTCTTTATTGGTGATGCTCTTCTGGATGAGAAGGGCAAGGGGAGGATTGAAGATTTATTTCGACCTGGAGAGGAGATTATTGTTCAGGTTGCCAAGGAACCGATGGGAACGAAAGGGGCAAGAGTAACGACCAAGGTGGCCTTGCCGGGTCGGTACGTGGTGTTGATGCCCGGCATGGATACCATGGGGTTGTCGCACCGTATTTCCTCGGCTGAGGAACGAGAGCGGTTGAGAAAGCTGGTGGAGAAGTTGAAGCCAGCCAAAACCGGGATCATTGTGAGGACTGCAGCTGAGGGAAGAACGGCTGAAGAAATTAAGGAGGACATCGAAGCTCTGGTGCGACTATGGAGTCGTATTGTGCATAAAGCTGAGATTATTGCTTCTCCGGCTCTTCTTTATGAGGAAGCGAGCCTGGTATATACCCTGGTTCGGGACCTGATGGGTGAAGAAATTGACAGCATCTGGATCAACTCGTTTTTTGGTTATCAGAAACTTCGAGATTTTGTGGGTTCGATTGCTCCCAATCTGGTGAATCGGGTAAAGTGGTTCGAGAGTCGCGGAAACATTTTTGCTCACTTTGGTCTGGAACGAGAACTAGAACGGGCCCTCAGCCGAAAGGTGTGGCTTAAAAGTGGGGGGTATCTGGTCTTTGATCGGACTGAGGCCATGACGGTCATTGATGTGAATACCGGTAAATTTGTGGGAAAGAAAGATCTTCACGAAACGATTCTCAAGACCAACCTCGAAGCGGCTGAGGAAATTGCTCGACAGGTACGCTTACGGGATATTGGTGGAATTATTCTCATTGATTTCATCGATATGGGTCGTAAAGAACACCGTAAGCAGGTAGTGAAAGCTCTGGAAGCGGCTCTTTCTCGTGATCGAACTCGATGTACGGTCATTGATATGAGTGAACTGGGGCTGGTGGAAATGACTCGTAAAAGAGTTCGCAAAAGTCTTGATTCGTTGTTGCGTGAGTCATGCGGTTGCTGTGATGGAGAAGGTCGCGTTCTCTCGCTTGAGACCACCGCTATTGGCCTTTTGCGAAAGATTGAAGAAATTTGTGGTCATGCTTCTTCAACTGTGGTTGGTTTTACAGTGGGACAGGAACTCGGTGCTTACCTGGAAGGAGAGGCTCGGGGGGTTTTGGAAAACATCGAAAAGCTTTATGGGAAGAAGATCGTGTGGAAGGTGGATGGGAGCCTTTCTCCTCGCCGGTACGCTATCGCCGGAGTCGGTGGAGAGGAAATAAAAGAAAGAATCGAGAGAGTGGGATAGGGAGGATTTGACGAAATAAAGGTTTCTATGTTAAATTCTTTAGCGTTCTATTTCGGGAGGTGAATCTGGTGTTTGCAATCATCGAAGCGAATGGCAAACAGTATCCGGTTGAGGAAGGGAAACTCGTTGCACTCGATTCCTGGGTGGGTCAAAAAGGAGACGAAGTTGTTTTTGAGCAGGTCCTCCTTTTGCGAGATGGGGAAAAAATCCTGGTGGGAAAACCTTATGTCGAAGGGTCAAAGGTTCAGGGTAAAGTGGTGCAGTTGAAAAAAGGAAGAAAAATTCTGGTTTTCAAGTATAAGCCCAAGGGGAACTATCGGCGAAAGATAGGTCATCGCCAGGCAATTTCCCTGATCAAGATTGAGAAGATCCAAGTAGAAGGGTGAGGTGATCTCGATGGCGCACAAGAAAAGCGGTGGTAGTGCTCGTAATGGGCGGGACAGTAATCCCAAATATTTGGGAGTTAAGGTTTTCAGTGGGCAATTCGTCAAAGCCGGAAACATTTTGGTGCGTCAACGCGGTACCAGGTTGAAGCCAGGAAATAACGTGGGTGTCGGCAAAGATTATACCCTCTTTGCCTTGCGAGATGGCTATGTAGTATTTGAAACCAAAAAAGACCGTAAGTGGGTTTCAGTCTATTCTGAAGTACCTCAGGCGTCTTAGGGTTCATGTTTGTTGACCGGGCTACAATCAAGGTTCAGGGAGGGAAGGGGGGAGACGGGGCAATCCATTTTCGCCGGGAGAAGTTTGTTTCCCACGGGGGGCCGGATGGAGGGAAAGGAGGGGATGGAGGAAATGTCTTTTTACGGGCTTCTGAGCAGAAAAAAACGCTTTACGACGTTTCTTTGCGTCCTTTTTATCAGGCTTCCTCGGGAGAAAACGGCGCAGGGAAAAATAAAAGTGGCGCCAGAGGAGAGGACGTAGTTATCGAGGTGCCGGTTGGCACCCAGGTTTTTGACCTTAAGACCGGAGAGCTTCTGGCTGACCTGGTCTACGCGGGGATGGAGGTGCTGGTAGCTCGAGGAGGCAAGGGAGGGAGGGGAAATGCCTCATTTGCTTCTTCTTTAAATCGTGCGCCTCGAGTTGCTGAGCGGGGAGAGGAAGGAGAGACCCGGGAAATTCTCTTAGAGTTGAAGTTAATTGCTGATGTAGGCTTGACGGGGTTGCCCAACGCGGGAAAATCTACCTTACACTCAGTGGTGAGCGATGCGAAGCCTCGCATTGCTTCTTTCCCTTTTTCAACTCTTTCGCCGACTCTAGGAGTTGTTGCTCATCGGGAGGAAAAATTTGTTATGGTTGATATCCCCGGCATCATTGAGGGAGCAAGCCAGGGAGCTGGCTTGGGGCTTGATTTTCTTCGGCACGTTGAGCGAGTGAAGCTCCTTTTGTGCCTTGTTGATCTTTCGGGAGATTCTCCCTGGGATGATTTTTCCGTACTGCGCCGGGAGTTTGCTCAATATGGTCATGCCCTGACAGAGAAACCATTTCTGGTGGTTGGTACCAAGCTCGATGTAACTGGTGCAAAGGAAAAGTGGGAACATTTTCGGGCCGTCATGGCTCAGAACCATCTGGAAGGTATGGCCATCTCTGCTGTAACTGGTGAGGGCGTTTCCGAGCTCCTGGATATGGTGCTTGTGAAATTGAGAGAATTGAAAGAAGAACCAAAAATTGAGATAAGCGCAGTGGCAACAGCAAGAAAAGTGAGGGAACGAACTCTGTACCGCTTCAATTCTCAGTACCTTCTGCGATTGATTGAAGAAATTGGGCTTGAGCAGACTCGTGATGAGACTCTACTTAACCTTCGGCTGCGGGAGTCCGGGTTTTTGCAGTATTTCCGGGTCATAAAACCTGAGAGTGAAGTTGAAATTGGAGAACGGGTTTTTATTTGGGACGGGAAAGGGTTGAGATTGAAGAAGGATGATGAATCGGAAAGAGTTAATGGTGAAAAGTGAACGGATTGTGGTAAAAGTCGGTTCCTCACTCCTCGTGCGCGATTTTCAGCTCGATATGAATCGTTTGAGAGATTTAGCTTACAATATTGCGTTTTTACGCGAACGAGGAAAAAAAGTTGTGCTGGTGTCTTCAGGTGCGGTAGCCTGCGGGATGAGTACCATGGGAATTACCCAAAGAATAAGTGACATTCCCTTTAAGCAGGCCATGGCTGCTATTGGACAAGGAATCTTGATGCAGCGTTATTGTCAGGTCTTTGCTGAATTTGGGATAAAGGTGGCGCAGATTCTCTTGGCTCCCGAAGATGTGCATCATCGGATGAAATATCTGAATGCTAGAAATACTCTGCAGGTGTTGCTTGACCTTGGTGTGCTTCCCATCGTGAACGAGAATGACACGGTGGCGGTGGCAGAAATCAAATTTGGGGATAACGACCGTCTCTCGGCGCTGGTTGGGTCTCTGTGGGGAGCTGAACTTCTCGTCATCCTGTCCGATGTAGAGGGTCTTTTTACTTCTGATCCCCGCCTTAATGCTTCTTCTTCTCTGGTGAAGGAAGTGAAGACCATTACTCGGGAAATCGAGAGAATGGCTGGGGGTAAAGGTTCGGATATTGCTACTGGAGGGATGTGGAGTAAAATTATGGCGGCAAAGATGGCTGTTCTCTCCGGTATTGGAGTGATTATTGCTTCAGGAAGAGATTTTTCCGTTTTGCAGCGCATTTGTCACGGTGAGGAAGTGGGTACCTTTTTTCATCCTCGAGAAAAGTCTTTGAAGAGCAAGAAACGCTGGATTGCCTTCGGAATGCTTCCGCGAGGAAAAATTGCTATCGATAAAGGAGCAGAAAGGGCCCTGTACGAAAAGAAGAGTCTCTTACCGGCCGGCATTCAAGCGGTTTATGGTGATTTTGAAGTCGGTGATTGCGTGGAAATTATGGGGGGTAAAGGAAAGGTGATTGCTCGGGGGATTGTCAATTATTCTGCGGAAGAATTGCAAAGAATTCTGGGGCTTCACACCGATGAAGTGGAACGAATTCTGGGGGAACGGAATTGCGAGGAGGAAGTTATTCATATTGATAATCTGGTGCTTCTCGATGATGGGAATGGGAATGGAGGGGGAGAAGGTGATTGAGAAAGTACGCCAGGTTGGGGAACGAGCAAAAAAAGCATCGTTATCATTAATGAATATATCAACTGGTTTAAAGAATGCTTTTCTCTATGCCCTTGCTGAAAGACTGGAAAAAAACGAGCAGGAAATCATTCGGGCGAATCGCATAGACCTTGAAAGGGCTATGGCTTCGGGAATGAAAAAGGCTCTTCTCGATCGCCTGGAGCTGAACTCAAAACGGATAAAGGATATGGTAGTGGGTTTGAGGCAAATTGCGGGGTTGTCAGATCCGGTGGGAGAGGTGATTGAGGGAACAAAGAGACCAAACGGGTTACTTATTACTCGGGTTAGAGTTCCCTTGGGTGTTGTGGCCATTATCTATGAGGCCAGACCAAATGTAACCATTGATAGTATCGGGCTGGGTATCAAATCAGGGAATGCTCTAATTTTACGAGGAAGTAGTTCCACCCTCAACTCGAACCTTTTTCTGGTTGAAGAGGCCCGTGTAACCCTTCAAGCATGTGGATTGCCGGAAGATGCGGTGCAAATTCTCGATAGTGGTACTCATGAAGAAGTTACGGCACTTTTGTCGCTCCGGGAATATGTGGATGTTGTGATTCCTCGGGGAGGAGGCGAGTTGATTAAAGCGGTGGTGGAGAATTCCCGAGTGCCGGTCATCGAGACCGGGGTTGGGAATTGCCATGTCTATGTGGACGCCAGGGCGGATCTGATCATGGCCGAGCGGATTGTGGTTAATGCGAAAACGCAGCGTCCCAGTGTGTGTAACGCCTGTGAAACTCTCCTTGTGCACCAAGATATCGCCTCTCGGTTTCTTCCCCAGATTGGAAAAGCTTTGCAGGAAAAGGGAGTGGAGATAAGGGGTTGTCCGAAAACCCGCCAGTTTCTTCCTCAGGTTTTGGAGGCCACGGAGGAAGACTGGTATACTGAATATCTCGACTTGATTCTTGCTGTTCGAGTGGTTCGGGATGTGGAGGGAGCGATAGCTCATATCAATAAATACGGCTCTCGGCACTCGGAAGCCATTGTTACCGAAGACTATACCACGGCCAGAAAATTTCTGGAAGAGGTGGATGCGGCTGCGGTGTATGTCAATGCTTCAACCCGTTTTACTGATGGAGGAGAGTTTGGAATGGGAGCAGAAATCGGAATCAGTACTCAGAAGCTTCATGCCCGTGGTCCCATGGGTCTTCGAGAATTGACCACCTCAAAATTTATCGTTTACGGTAGCGGACAGGTTCGGGAGTAGAGGAGGAAAGGATTTGTCGAGAAAAAAGGGTATTATGGGAGGTACTTTCGATCCAATTCATTATGGACATCTGGTTACCGCTGAGGAGGTGCGGGACTATTTTGACCTGGAAGAAGTGGTGTTTGTCCCTTCTGCTCGTCCCCCCCATAAAATCGGTCAGGAGATTAGCGACCCGGAGCACCGCTACCTCATGGTGGTACTGGCCACAGTAACAAATCCCTATTTCCGTGTGTCTCGGGTGGAGATAGAGAGGCCTGGACCGTCTTATTCCATTGACACCGTGCGATATTTTAAGTCTGTTTGGGGTGAGGATACCGAAATTTTCTTTATTACCGGTGCTGACGCGTTTGCGCAGATTTCCCACTGGAATAACCCCACGGAGTTGCTCAGTATCTGTACCTTTGTGGCTGCGTCTCGTCCTGGGTACCGGCTGTGTCTGGAAAGCTCCTTACAGGGAAAGGTCAAAGTGATAGAAGTATCGGCGCTGGCGATTTCTTCGTCTGAAATACGCCGCAGAGTGAAAAGAGGGGAATCAATTAAATATCTTTTGCCCGAGGCGGTGGAGAATTACATTTACAAAAATGGATTGTACAGAACTTAGGAATTATCTTGAAAGTCTCCGGAAGTCTCTTGCACCGGATCGGTTTGCTCATTGTTTGCGGGTGGCCGAAGAAGCGAGGAAGCTCGGCCTTCGCTATGGTGAAGACCACGAGAGAGTGTATCTTGCTGGTTTGGTTCATGACTATGCTCGGGACCGAGATGTGAGTGTATTGCAGTGTTTTCTTCCTTCCTGGGTTGAGAAGGAAGCTTATGCAATTCCTGGGATATGGCATGCCCTGGCTGGTCCTTCTCTCATTATGGAGGAGTTAAAAATATCGGACTACAGGATCCTTCACGCGATTCGCTGGCACGCTACATCCTGTGAGAATATGTCTCGATTTGATAAAATAATCTTTGTAGCTGACCTTGCCGAAGAAGGGAGAGATTTTCGGGAAGCTTCGGAGGTTCGAAAAAAAGCTTGGGAAGATCTGGAAGGAGGATACAGATTGGCTTT
>JABUEZ010000071.1 GCA_013314795.1 Candidatus Profundicultor aquiphilus
GATGGTGGTCATCGTGGGCAGGGCACCGAGCTTTCCATCGACCAGGAGACAGTTGACAAACGCAGTCAAAAAATTTTAGAATTTCTTCGGCAGTCAATTTCATCACCACCTTTTCCCGGGGTCGCCTCCCGGGATTTTTAATTTTCACGTTCTCCATCTCGTTTCTCCAGCCATTCCTCAAAGGCCTTCCTTGACACAAAGAGTGAGCGTCCATGCTTTTTACCCGGGAAGTCGGAGCGTTTCCAGAGTTCATATACCTGAATACGTCCCAGTCCTGTTAGTTCCTGAACATCCCGGGGTCGTAAAATAAGTTTTTCCTGCTCTTTCAGCATTTTTTTCACCTCCTTATTGATATCTCAAATTCCTTTTAGTATACTAATAACGTAAAAATGGAAAAGCAAGTGTTTGAAAAAACTATCAATCGTTAGATTTAGCGTTAGAAGGGGGGATGAGGGTGAGTGGAAAGTATGATTATCTCGAAAAAAGCCAGGTAATCTTTGAATGGTTTGTGCCCGAAAAGGTCTTCGTTACGGGAAAGACTTTGGAGGATCTTATGTTCATTATTCCCAATCTTGGGAAGGGAGGTATTGAGGATACGTATAACCCCTTTGAGGAAAATCCCACACTGTTTATCGAGTTCCTCAATCTTCCACCAACGCCTCGAGAGATTGGAAAATTCATCCAAAAGTGGGGCACCCTAAGGGGTGGTGGTGTGTGGGTAGAACCTGAGGAATTCGAATACCCTGCGCTTAGCCTCCGCAACGGGAAACCATGGGAGGACACAATAAATCGTGAAGAAGAAGAAATGATGTTAGATGTATATGAGCCACTGTCCCCTTCAGCGAAAAAAGCGTTCATCTCTCGCCTTACTGGAAAACAGGAGGAAATAGAACAAGAAAAGACATCAACGCCTCAACAAAAAGAATCGCCAACTCCTCGCTATGAGGTCCTTCATTATGAGTCTTTTGATTTCTGGATGAAACAGATATGGGATATGGCGAGAACCTTCCAAGCTTGGAAAATCGTGGAGGAACGAGACATTGCGTTGTTACATAGAGTTGCTATAATTGCAGAGTCTCAAAAAGTTGCTTATGGAAACCTTTTAGATGGCTTTTTTCTTTTTACGAATCTTCCCCGAGAAGTTATCTTGAGTTTTCGAGACAACGAAGAATTTTTGAAAAAGACCGTTGAGGGTAACCATCAAGATATAGACCTTCTTCGCTCCCACCTTCCCAAAGGCGTTCCTCTTCTGGTGTGGTCAAGGAATTGGCTACGGAAAATGGCGGTTTCAGAGGATAATCTCGACGATTTGCTGTTTGACCAACTCATGGATCTAATTACCCTCAAAGTAAATCATACCCTCAGGAGAGGCGTTTACCCTGTGCTCTATAACGAAAAGGGGCGCTTCACAACCTATTTGAAACCTCGTGACCTTCTCTCTGCTTTGTGGCTTCAGTTTTACTTTGTTCTTGTGGGGGAAAGAAGGATTAAGCGTTGCTCTGTGTGTGGTCTCTGGGAAGACGTGACCGACAAGACAAAGGGGTGGAGCAAGCACCATGAATGTAGCCAGAGGGAACGATTCAGGAAATACTATGAGAAAGTGAAGGAAGTGAGGGAACTCCACCGCCAGGGGAAAACTCCTGAGGAAATTGCTTCCCTTTTAGGGAAGAGCGTTGAGTGGGTAGAAAAACAGTTGAAAAAGGAGGGAGAATCCGATGAGCCGGCGGGGCAATCGTGAGGGGAGCATTTACAAACACAAGGCGACCGGCCTCTGGTGCGCCCAAGTGCACCTGGGATACGATGCCCAGGGGAAGCCGGTACGCCAGTATGTTTACGGGAAAACTCGCCAGGAAGTGAGCGAGAAAATGGCCAAACTCCTTCCCCAGGTGAATGCTGGCCTTATCTCGCCGGAGCGGTATTCCCTGGGTGATTGGCTATATACCTGGCTATACACATACAAGAAAAACACTCTCCGGCCTACCACGTTTGAGCGCTACGAAAGCCTGGTGAGGAAGCACGTTGTTCCTGCTCTGGGAAAGATTGCACTCGAGAAGCTCAGACCGGAGATCCTCCAGCGCTTCTACCTGGAGAAGCAGAAGGGGCTTTCCTCACGCTCTGTGGAGTTCATCCATGCCGTGCTCCACGGTGCGATGAAAAAGGCCCTCCAGCTTGGCTATATTTCCCGGAATGTGTGCGACTGCGTGGAGCCACCACGAAAGAAGCAGAAGGAGATCCGCATCCTCACCCGGGAGGAACTGGAGCGCTTCCTCTTTTGTGCTCGCAAGCACCGCTTATATCCTGCTTTCCTTTTGCTCGCCACTACCGGCCTACGCCGTGGTGAGCTTTTAGGATTGCGCTGGCAGGATGTGGATTTAGATCGAGGAGTTATCACCGTGAGCCAAGCTCTGGCTGTATTGAGCAAGAAGCTTGTTTTCCTTCCGCCGAAGACGAAGGCAGGGAAGCGGATGATTCCGCTCCTCCCGGAAGTGGTGGAGGAACTCAGGGGATGGAAAAAGAAGTGGCTGGAGGAGAAAATTGCCCTTGGCCCGGATTGGCCGGAAACGGATTTGGTATTTCCAAGTGAAGTGCACACACCAATCTATCCACGGAACTTCCTGCGTGTTTTCCGGGATATCTGCGAAAGTGCTGGGATTTCCGGGATAACCATCCACGGCCTGCGCCATTCCTTCGCTTCATACCTTCTCGCCTCCGGAGAAAATCCGAAAATCGTGCAGGAACTCCTGGGCCATTCTTCGATCTCGCTCACCCTGGATACCTATTCCAAGGTGCTTCCGGGATTGAAAGAGCAGGCCATCGAGAAACTGCGGGGATTCCTTAACGGGGTCTTTGAGTAAAGTTTCTCCCGTAGCTGTAAAAAAGCTGTAGTAAACGCTTTTTCTCTGGGAGGCAATCGCTGGGAGCCTTGAAAAATCTGGTGAGCCGTGAAGGAGTCGAACCTTCGACACCCGGATTAAAAGTCCGGTGCTCTACCAGCTGAGCTAACGGCCCACCTATTGGCGTTGAAAATATAGCTCAAAAACATGGCGCTGTCAATATTTTTCCAGGGTGAATTCGACAATCTTACGGGGAATGCGAAAGGCTGGAGCAAAGAGGAGGCCATGGCCGGCCGGGAACCAGCGAATTTGTTTGGGGGATGAGGCAACATCGTAAAGGTCAAAGGTGCATTTTTGCGGTACGATGTCGTCATGGGTGGCGTTGAGAAAAAGAATGGGGGTGCCAGAAATCATTTTGATGGAAGAAAGCGGTTCAAAGGGGGCGAAATTAGACAGGGCTTCCGGGATGGGGATTCGTTCCTTCAGGAGGTAATAGCGGATTTCAACAATGGAATCGAGCATGCTTTCCCGGACCAGGGTTTCGAGGTTACCCCCACCAACGACAAAAATTGCCTTTTGAAAGCGCCGGTATGTGCTGCAGACGGTGACTCCCAGGATGGCGCCAAGGCTTACCCCGAGAAAATAGATTCGATTTACGTCGATTTCATCGCAGTTTTCAAGAAACTGGAGAGCGCAGAGAGAATCTTCGAGAGTCCTTTGAAATGCCAGAAGGTCGTCATGGAGGTCACACGACAGGATGTCTTTCCCTTCTTGCTGTCGTTCACCGTGGTATTCCATGTCGATAGATAGAGCTGCGAAACCATTTCGGGCCAGTTCCTGAGCCAAAGGGAGGAGATTTTCCTTATTTCCCCGATAATAGTGGAGGAAGAAAAAAGCAGGGTAAGGAGGCGAGAATTTCTGAGGTTTCAGGAACAACACAGGAAGATGGGGTGCAAGCTCCAGGCGGAAAATGGCGTAGTGGTTGTGTTCTTTATATAAGGTAGCGTTGCAGGGAAACATAGGTTTTAGGTTTTCTCCTTTCTTGCTATGGTTACATCGTATGGCTTTTGCTATAATTTCCCAATGATAATGCGATAATATTATAACAAATTTCCTATGGACCGCGTTCAATAAGACTACTATATGGGAAGGGGGTGGGAGAAGGTATAGAAGGTGTTCCTTTAAACGAGTTTTACCCTTGTTTTTGGAATTAAGAGGAGGTGAATGACATGAAAAAGGCTATTGGGTTAATTTTAATTTTTGTGTTTTTGGCTGTAGTGCTTCTTGGCGGAATGGCTTGGGCAGCAAAGTATCGTTTCACCTTCATTTCGCATGCTGGAGAAGAGAATCCCTTCTGGGCAGCAGTGTATCGGGGAGCCCAGGATGCGGCAAAACTTTTAAATGTTGACTTCATGTTTGTACGGCCCAAAGAAGAAGGAGACCTTCCTGCACAACTTTCCCAGTTTGAAGCGGCGTTAGCACAGAAACCTGATGGAATCATCACCACCATCCCACATCCCGATATGTTTGATGAAGTGGTTAAAAAGGCCATTGATGCAGGTATTCCGGTAATCTGTTCCAATACCGATGATCCAGAGGGAGCCAAAGGAAATGCCAGACTTTCTTACATTGGGCAGGATCTCGTCCAGGCAGGATATTTCCTGGCCAAGAAAGTAACCGAAGGTCTTCCGGCTGGAGAAAAATATCATTTCTTGATCAGTGTTGGTGGTCCAGGGTTAGTGTGGGCAGAACAGCGGGCCAAAGGAATTACTCAGTATCTGGATGAGATGGGGTACACTTACGAACGTTTGGATACCACCATGAAGATGGATGTGGCCCAGTCTCGAATCCAGGCATATCTCCAGGCTCACCCAGAGACAAAGGGAGTTATTGCCGTGGAATATAACCATGCTTCGGCAGCCAAAGCAGCAAAGAATTTGGGGTATAAACCTGGGGAACTCCTCATTGGGGGATTTGATCTCGTACCGGAAGTCCTGGCAGAAATTAAGAGTGGTTATATCAAACTGACAATCGATCAGCAACCTTACCTTCAAGGATTTTTACCCATCGTACAGCTCTACCTTATGAGGGAATATGGCCTGAGCGCCTGGGATGTGAATACGGGTAACGCTGTCGTTGATGCATCTAATGTGGATCTCGTTCTGGAGCTTTCGCAGAAGCGAGTTCGTTGAAAAGCTAAAAAGAGGGAGGATTTTATTCCTCCCTCTTTTTTAAAGAGGTGTTGAAATGGAGAGATCTTCCTGGGCCTTTAACTGGAGGAGAGTTTTGCTTCTTCGCGAAACAAGTAGCCTCATTATGTTGTTTGTGGTGATCATCGTCTTTTTTTCCATTGCGCCACTTTTTTTGAGCAAAGAAAATGTCGGCGTGGTGCTTGAGATCATTCCGGAGCTCGGTATTGTTGCGCTGGGTGTCACCATGCTCATGATTACCGGAGAATTTGACCTTTCGGTAGGGTCGGTTTTTGCCTTTTGCCCCATTATGATGGCGCTTTTTATGGACTGGGGCATGAACTCGGTTCTGGCCGTCCTTTGTGCCCTGGTAATCGGTGCTGGTCTTGGAGCGTTGAACGGTTTTATTACCTTAACTTTTGGTATTCCTTCTTTCATTACCACGCTTGGAGCCATGCTTATCTGGCGGGGAGGAGTATTACTCCTTACTGGCGGCTGGCCTCCTCCTTTTCCGGTAGGGATGTTTACGGGAGCTCTGGTCGGAAAAATAGGGATTTTGCGAGTCTCGCTTTTCTGGTTTGGGATTATCACCCTCATTCTCTGGTTTATTTTGGAACGGACTGATTTTGGCAATTGGATGTTTGCGAGCGGTGGCAACCAGATCGCAGCGCGAGCGATGGGCATTGACGTGCGACGGGTGAAACTGGCTAACTTTATGCTCTGTTCCCTTTTGGCTGGCTTCTCAGGTGTTATTCAATCATTTCGACTGGAAACCACTCTTCCTTCTATGGGAAACGGCCTGGAAATGGAAGCGATCGCCGCAACCGTGATTGGTGGAACAGCTCTAAGTGGGGGAGTGGGAACCCTCATCGGGACGGTCGTGGGGTCTTTTCTTATCCGGATGATCGACAATGGTTTAATCATGGCCAGGGCTCCCAGCTATTGGTTCCGAGTTTTTATCGGAATTGCCACGATTCTGGCGGTGATTCTCAATACTTTTGTTCGAGAGCGAGCCAAAAAACTGAGGTGCTAAAATGGAGGAACGCAATGAGTATCTGGTAGAAATGGTGAACATTCATAAATGGTTTGCAGGAGTCTGTGCTTTAAAGGGCGTAAACTTTGCGGTGCGGTACGGTGAGATTGTGGGTCTAGTGGGAGACAATGGGGCGGGTAAATCAACCTTAATCAAGATTCTCTCTGGCTTTTACCCTCCGGACACGGGAAAAATCATCTTTGAGGGGAAGGAGCGACATTTTGCCTCTCCTCGAGAAGCCAGGGAACTCGGAATTGAGACCATTTACCAGGAAGCAGCAATGGTTCCCAAAATGAGTATTATGCGAAACATCTTTATGGGACGGGAGCTCTCTCGGACAAAAATAGCCTCTTTGGGATATCTCGATATTGCCAGGATGGAAGTGGAATCAATGAAAGCACTTGAGAGCGTCGGGTTGCGGTTGCGTTCGCCGCACGCGTTGGTCGACGAACTCTCTGGCGGCCAAAGGCAGGGAGTGGCAATTGCTCGGGCAATGTATTTTAAATCTAAACTGGTTATTCTGGATGAACCGACCAATAACCTTTCGGTGAAGGAGTCGGAGAAGGTTTTGGAATTTATCCGGGAGTTGAAAAAACAGGGGATTTCGAGTGTCTTTATCTCACATAATCTCTACCATGTCTATCCGGTGGCTGACCGAATTGTGGTGCTGAGCCATGGAGAAAAAATTGGTGATTACCTCAAGGAGGAGACCTCGGTGGAGGAAATCACGAAGTTGATGGTTTTGCCTTAAAAAGAAAGGGGTTAAATAAATGGTGAATGCTCAGTCTCCCTCGTACAGTCTTGAGAATTCTGGTATTTTTTATCCTGGTAGAGTCTTTTATAACCTTTCCATTCCAGAGTTACTGGAACATGCCATCCGGAAGGGAGAAGGCATTTTTTCTTCTACCGGAGCGTTGAATGTTTTAACCGGAAAATACACCGGTCGCTCGCCTCAGGATCGGTATATCGTCGACGATGTCGAAGTGCATGATCACATTGACTGGGGTGCGGTGAATATCCCAGTGTCCGAGGAAGTGTTTGAGCGATTGTATGAGAATCTTTGTGCTTATCTTCAGGGACGCGATGTATACGTTTATGATGGATTTGTCGGAGTCGATCCCAGGTACCGGTTACCAGTTCGTTTTATCAATGAACATGCCTATCAGGGTGTGTTTGTGCAGAACATGTTTCTGCAAGCGACCAAGGAAGAGCTGACCCACTTCCAGCCAGAATTCACCGTCATCTGTGCCCCTTCGTATAAAGCGAATCCTGCTAAAGACAAAGTTCGTTCGGAGGCATTTGTGATCATCAACTTCAGTCGGAAGATGGTTATCATTGGAGGAACATCCTACGGAGGAGAGATCAAGAAGGCTATTTTTACGGTTATGAATTTCCTGCTTCCCTTTCAGGGAGTTTTCCCCATGCACTGTTCGGCCAATGTAGGTGAAAAGGGGGATGTGGCGATTTTCTTTGGACTTTCCGGAACCGGCAAGACATCGCTTTCTGCAGATTTGACTCGTCGTCTGATTGGTGATGACGAGCACGGCTGGTCAGAATATGGAATTTTCAACTTCGAGGGAGGATGTTACGCGAAGTGTATCAATCTTTCTCGAGAGAAAGAACCCCAGATCTGGGATTCCATCCGTTATGGGGCCATTATGGAGAACGTGGTGGTGGATCCGGAAACTCGTTTTCCTGATTACAGTGACGCCCGGTATACGGAAAATACCAGGGTAAGTTACCCCGTGGAATTTATTCCCAATGCGCTGATTCCGGGAATGGCCGGACACCCTCAGGTGGTCATTTTCCTGACAGCGGATGCTTTTGGGGTGATGCCACCGGTTGCCAAGCTCGATAAGGAGCAGGCAGTGTCTTACTTTCTCCTGGGATATACCAGTAAATTGGCCGGGACTGAACGGGGTATCATTGAGCCACAAACTACATTCTCAGTGTGTTTCGGAGCACCCTTTATGCCACTTCGACCGCAGGTCTATGCTCGAATGCTTGGGGAAAGGATTGAAAGGTATTCGTCCCGGGTGTACCTGGTCAATACTGGCTGGATTGGAGGGCCATACGGCGTTGGGAAACGAATTGATATCGGCCATACCCGAACCATTGTCCGTTCCATCATCGATGGGAGCATTGAGCATATGCCGTTTGAAAAGGAACCGGTTTTCCACCTTTTGATTCCCAGAGAGTTACCCGGAATTCCTGCTTCTATTCTGAATCCCGCCTTAAGCTGGAGAAACCATGCTGAGTATCACGAGAAAGCCCAGGAATTAGCTCGCCAGTTCGAGCACCAGTGGGAAGTGCTGGCCAAAAAATAGCGGGGAAGGTTCCCCGCTATTTTTTGATACTCTGAGCCCACTTTTGTCCCTGTTCTTTGAGGCGCTGTGGTGACTTGAAAGTAGAAGTGAAGATTTTGACTGCCACAATTTGGGCGCCCTTTTTTTCAAGGAGGGTACGGAGTGTCCGGAGCGCTCTTCTACCAGCCATGCCGAATTCGGTGACAAACAGTGTTACCTTTTTCCCCTGCCAGGGTGAGGCCTGATTTACAAAGCTAACGACGGGCGGGCTGATGTTGAAAGCCCATACCGGTCCGCCCAGAAAAACTTCCTGAAACGGGGTTAAATCCTTTGTGTGGCACGAAATTTCTGGAAGGTCCTGGTCGGTCCACTTACTCCCTAAAGGTCGAACTGTTTTCCCTTTGGATGCCAGGGTAATTTCCGAT
>JABUEZ010000072.1 GCA_013314795.1 Candidatus Profundicultor aquiphilus
ACCGCAACTCCCTCCGCTTCACCGGCGCCTTCTCCAACTCCCAGGGAAACACCATCCAAAGAGATAACCCCGACACCGGTTCCCGAAACTGGAGACATCAACCACCTTAACCCCAAAGCAATCGTGATCGATCCTGGCCATGGCGGGAAAGACCCGGGATGTGTTCAGAACGGGTATCAGGAAAAGGACATTGTGTTGAACGTAGCCAAGATATTAAAAGAACTTTTAGAAAAAGAGGGTTTCCAGGTTTTTATGACCCGCTCCGAAGATGCCTATCCCACCCTCGAGGAGCGTTACGCTCTGGTGAACAAAACGGTACCCCTTCTATTCATAAGCATTCACTGTAACGCCGCACCCAATCCCTCGGCTTCAGGAATAGAAGTGTTTGTGGGAAATTCAAGACCGAAGGGAGAAGGAGCGCTGGATGTAGCCAATCGGGAAAATGAACTCTTTCTGGCCGAAAAGAAGGTGAAAGAAAGCAGCAACGTCCTCGATACCGTTTTTTCTTCGGCATATTATCTCACCAGTAGAGAAGCCAGTTTGGAACTCGGAACCACGCTGATTGAGCGAGTCACTGCCCAAACCAGGCAGTTCAAGCGAGGCGCCAAAGAAGCACCGCTTGTGGTTTTGCGCAACATTTACTCCCCGGCGCTTCTGGTGGAAATAGGATTTTTGAGCAACCCCAAAGAGGCTAAAAATCTGGCTTCTTCTGCCTTCCAGCGTAAGATCGCTCAGGGAATGGCCGAGGCCATCAAGGCGTTTTCTCAGAGTGAAAAGGTGAAAAAACTCCTGGAAGAGTGACGAACATGGAAAAAAAGAAATGGAAATCGAGAAAAAATAAGAACGCCAAAAAGATAAGTCGGTCACCGTTTCTCTACATCCTTCTGGGAATAGCCCTCTTTTTTGGGGTGGTCTATGGTGGAGAGCTGGTTTTTCGATTCATCTCTTCCCGGGGAGAAGAAACTTCACCCCCTCCAGCTTCTCACGAGCCTACCCTGAGCCAAACTATAGCCCCCACCAAGGAAGAAACAGAAGTTACCCTCTACTTTGCCAACCCTGAGTTCACAGCCCTGGTAGGAGAAAAACGAAAAATTCCTCGCAGTGAAACATGGTTAGAAGACATTTTAAAAGCACTTCTACAGGGACCAAAAAATACCTCGTTATTCAACCCCATCCCTCCCTCTACCCGTTTAAACGCCGTCTTCCAGGACCAGGAAGTGGTGTACGTGGACTTAAGCGAAGAAATGATGCGCAACCAGTCCGGCGGTACATCCCAGGAACTTCTGAGTGTCTATGCCATTGTGGACACTCTGACCGCCCTTCCGGGAATCAAAACGGTCAAAATCCTGATCAACGGGAAAGAAGAATTGACACCCTGTGGCCACATTGACATCTCCCAACCCTTAGAAAGGGATGAAAAACTCATTGCCCAAGTTCGTTAGCTTTCAGGAGCTGGGAAACTACCTCAAGAAAGAAAAGGAAGGATCGTTCATGCGGAATGACGGAAGAAAACCCGATGAATTAAGGCCGATCTCCGTTCAGAGAAATTACCTCAAATACGCCGAAGGTTCAGTCTTCATCGAGGCAGGCAATAATCGCATTGTGTGTTCGGCCTCTATCGAAGACAAAGTGCCACCCTTTTTACGAAATACCGGCCAAGGGTGGATTACCGCCGAATACGCTATGATTCCTCGCGCCACCACCACCCGTAACATCCGGGACGTGGTAAAAGGACAGGTGGGAGGAAGAACCCATGAAATCCAACGCCTCATCGGAAGGGCACTGCGGGCCGTGACCAATCTGGAACGACTGGGTGAAAAAAGCATCCTCGTCGATTGCGACGTCATTCAGGCCGATGGGGGCACCCGGACTCTGGCCATTACCGGCTCTTTCATTGCTCTGGTGGATGCCCTCTGGACCTATATTGACCGGGGGCTACTCAACAAAGGGGGGCTCATCAAGGATTACCTGGGCGCAGTCAGCGTGGGAGTCGTGGGAGGACAGGTGCTTTTAGACCTCAACTTTGAAGAGGATTCTAATGCCCAGGTTGATATGAATATGGTGATGACCGGCAGCGGAAAACTGGTGGAAATCCAGGGCACGGCGGAAAAAGATCCGTTCTCTCGAGACACTCTTAATGCACTCCTTGACCTTGCTCAAAAAGGTATTCAGGAAATCATCCTTTTGGAGCGGAAAATCCTGGAAAGAGGGTTACCGTGAAAAAATTCTTTTATCTCGTCAGTCGAAACGTCGGAAAACTCAGGGAAATCCAGGATATTGTCGCCCCCTTCCATCTGGAGGTGCGCAACATCCATGATTTTTACCCACTTCCCGAAATCGAAGAAACCGGGGTAAGCTATGCTGAAAACGCCCTCCTCAAAGCAAGGTACGGTTTCCAGCTCACCGGGGAAATCTGTGTCGGAGAAGATTCGGGACTGGAAATCGATGCCCTGGATGGTGCACCGGGCATTCAATCGGCCCGGTTTGGAGGAAGCAATCTCCCTTTTGCAGAGAAAATCGCTGAAATTTTAAAACGCCTCGAAGGTGTGCCTCCCGAAAAACGCTCTGCCCGTTTTGTGTGTGTGGTAGCACTGGTCTTCCCTGGAGGAGAAAAGCTTTTCGAGGGCATCTGCGAAGGGTGGATTGCTCAAAAACCAGAAGGCAACCAGGGTTTTGGGTATGATCCAATCTTCGTTTTTCCACCTTTTGCAAAAACCTTTGCCCAGCTTGGCCCGAATGTGAAAAACCGCTATAGCCACCGGGCTCAGGCCTTCAGAAAGTGTGCTGAGTTTTTGATCCGCGAACTTTAAGTCTGGGTTTTAATACCCCTCTCTTGCAGTAACGCCTGCAGGGTCTCCTGGTAGACACTCAAATCCTGAGGGGTAAAGAGAACAAAAACGATCTCTTGCAGCGGACCGCTCTGGTTTTCCGTCATAAAATCAAGCACAGCCTGCAGAGCAATCCTTGCCGCTTCTTTTATCGGATATCCATAGGCTCCAGTACTGAGAGAAGGAAAAGAAATGGAAGTAATACCTCTTTCTTTCGCCAGAGCGAGGCTCGAAAGATAGGCGCTGCGAAGAAGTTCCGCCTCACGGTTTTGACCTCCCCGGTAAATCGGCCCCACAGCGTGAATGACATATTTTGCCTTGAGATTCCCGCCGCTTGTTATCACCGCTTTTCCGGTGGGACATCCTCCGATCTTCCGGCATTCTTCGGCAATAATCGGTCCCCCAGCCCGATGAATGGCACCATCAACGCCTCCACCTCCGGCAAGACGGGCATTGGCTGCGTTCACGATGGCTTCGGTATCCTGCTTGGTGATATCTCCCTGAATCAACGATAATCGACACCCTCCAATTCTCACTTCCATTACCCACCACCCCCGAAAGACAGACCTATAGCGAATGCTTTGCTCGCAATCTATTCACCATCACATCCGCACCCTGAACCAGAAACCCATAATCCGTTCCCACGGTCAGGAACTGAACTCCCCTTTCCATCCACCGCTGCGCTTCTCTTTCAGACAGGGGAGTGGCTATGCCCACCGGAATACCTTTTTCTCGCGCTTTGACTATGACACGGTCAACTGAGGCAACCACCTGAGGATGATCGATTTCACCCAGGACTCCCAGAGAACCGGATAAATCCCAGGGACCGATGAAAATTGCCCCAAGTCCATTCACTTCCAGGATTTCATCAATGCGATTCACGCCCTCAATATGCTCAATCTGGATCATCACCAGAACATCCTGCGCTTTCTGAAGATAGGTTCTTCCCAAACGATCATAGAAAGAAGCCCGACGAGGACCAAATCCCCGGATACCAAGGGGTGGATAGAAACAGGAAGCTACAGCTTTTTCCGCCTCCTCCCTGGTGGAAACCATGGGAACCATAACTCCCGGCGCTCCAACATCAAGGACCTGTTTGATCAGCACCGGATCGTTACTTGGAACTCGTACGATTCCGGTTACACCTCCCCGCAGAGCCAGAAGGTGAAGCTGAACCACCTCAATGGTCAAAGGGGCATGCTCCATATCGATCACCAGAAAGTCAAACCCTGCTCCTGAGAGGAGTTCTGTCACCGTGGGATCGGTAAAACTCACCCAGGTCCCCAGACATACCTTTCCAGAAGCAAGTTTCTTTTTGAAATCCAGAGCCTCTTCCAGGAGAATCCCCCTTTTAATCCTCTATAATCGTCTTCAATTTGCCTTCCAAATCCAGGAGATTAAAAGCCCGGAAATACTTGTCCATGGCCTTTTCAATTCGTGTCACGACGATTTCCTCCGGCTGATATCCATTCTGAGAAAGATGGCGATAGAGGAGCAAGCGACTTTTGACCACTCGAGGGTTGGCCCACACATAACGACATCCGGTTTTCACCAGCCACGACCTTCTTTCTGGAGTAAGTTCGAAAAGATTTTTGCCTTGTTCATCATCCCGAAGCCACTTTTTCCACCGACCACTGGCCTCAACCTCCTCAGTGAGTACCTGGAGAAAATCGGATTTCCGGGGAATCAGTTTCTCCGAGAAAAGCCGCTCTTCGATATCGACCAGTTCCCGCAACGCTTCGTACTCTTCCTCGGTAAATTCCGGCCCCACATTTGCTGCCCCCATTTGTGACCGAGGATAGGCCTCCGGGTTTTCCACGTAATCGGTGTAATGACCCTTGATAAAAGAACCATACCTCCGGGCTTTCTGGGCAAGCTCCTGAGCCACTCCCGGATCAAAAAGGGTGGTGTGGAGATCTGTCCCCACTTTTCCCACCACAAAGACAGGCCAAACATCCGGTAGGGACGCTTCACGAAGACCACTCTGGAGTCCAACCAGAAAACGCTCAAAGACACCCATATCGGCTAATCCCCCGTGCACCTCTTCCGTACCCACCTCATAGGAAATGGGAGAAAACCCCCTTTCCCGACGGTATTTTTCTGCATGCCGGATGAGTTCTACCGTTCGCTCAATAACCCACTCGATGGGAATGGTTGAACCTTTAGGAAGAGTTTTATCCACCGTGGGGTCCACGTGAAGGAGGTCATATCCGGCCGAAATCGCCGCTTCAAAGGATTTTTTGGTCCATTCCATGCAGCGCTCTAAAGGCCAGTTTTCCATGCTTTGAATATCCTTGACCCACGGACCACCATGGTCAACGGCAACGATGATGAGTCCCCGGTAATCGATGGATTCAGCCTCCATCTTGACCAGCTCCACAAATTCTTGCGGCGTAAGACCGGTATACCCCCGGTCAATGTCCACTTGATTCAAAGTGGCTGCAAATTTAATGGGAGCGTTGGCCCGCTTGGCACTCCGTAAAGCAGCCTTAATGACCGTTTCCGAATTGGGACACACCGCCAGGATGGTGTACGATTGTCTTTCCCTGGCAGCTAATTTCTGGACCGTCTCCATCAAAAAATCAACTACAGCTTTATTTCTCTTTCGAGCTTCTCTTCGGATGAAACTGCGGTCAACTTCGTCACGCTTCAACAACGATGCTCTCTCCTTTCCGCCCGAGCCATAAAATCCCTCACTTCCTTTAACGTCGGCGCTCCCTCCATGGGTCCCTTTTTGGTTACTGCCAGAGCTCCCACCGCGTTGGCGAGTCTTCCCACCTCCTGAAGCGGCAACCCCTGCGCCAGACCGGCCAGGAACCCGGCACAGTAGCAATCCCCCGCTCCGGTGGGATCAATTTCCTCCACCGGAAATGCCGGAATCTCCCATTTTCCGTCTTTAGTATAGATAACCGAGCCTGCCTTTCCCTTTTTGAGGGCCACAATTTCTGGACCCTGACTGAGGACCTTTGCACAGGCCCGGTCAACATCGCTTTCATCGGTTAATACCGTGATCTCTTCGGCAGTGGGGAACACCACCGCGCTTTCCCGCAAGATGGGTTGAAAGAGTTCCCGGGCTCTTTCCTTTCCCAAAAGTTCCGGACGGAAATTGGGGTCAAAGCTAACTTTCCCGCCTCCCTGCTTTACCAGTTTCAAAGCTTTGAGATACGCTTCCCGGCACTGGTCGTTGATGAGCATACTGGAACCCATTACGTGGAGAAAATCAAGGCGTAAAAAGACATTATCAGGAACATCCTGGGGAAAAATCTGACCGGATGCCGCCCGGGAAATATGGTAGATAAATTTCCGGCTCCCGTCACTAAAGTAGGTGACAAACGCAACACCGGTGGTAAAGTCATTGAGCCGCTTGATCCCGGAAATGTCCACTCCGTCTTTCTGCAAACGTTCTACGATGAGCGTTCCAAAATCGTCATTCCCCACTGCCCCCACAAAAAATACCTCTTCCCCCAGGCGAGCCAGACAATCGGCAAATATCGCCGGGGCGCCACTCGGGAAGGGACCGACAAAGATTCCTGGAACCCCCAGAGGTTCATCAACCCGATCCCGCATAATTTCGACCAGCAACTCTCCCAAACATCCAACTTTCATGGTTTTCCCTCCTACCTCTATTCAGCCTCAGGATGGTCACCTCTTTGTTTTCCACAATGCTTAAAGATATCAAATCACTGGGGAAAAATAAAGTGAAGAGAGACTACAAACCGGCAGGTTCCCATCGCTGCCTTACCTGGTTCTCTTCAACCAAGGTACTCTCCTTTCCAATCCTCAAAAAACCAAGAAAAAGCCAACTTCCCAGAGGCACAAAAGACGTTCCCATTTTGATTCTCAATCAGAACGCCTCTTCGTTATAACGCTGGAATAACTAGCACGTACACCGAGCGCGCCTTTGGCCCATTAAATTCATAGAAATAAATCCGCTGCCCCTCGCCCAGAAGGAGTTTCCCGTTTACAGCGATGAGCACTTCGGTCGGAGCAACAAATGCTGCCCCAGTCTGGGGTTCTTCAAATCCGTTTTCTTCTCGCAACACCTTTTTTAACAGGCGATTCAAGGGTGGCTCCTCCGGTGTCGCACCCTGAATATTCACGGCCGCATCGGAATGCGGCACATAGACAAAAATCCCTGCTTCGCGGGCCCGCGATTCCTGCACCACACCCTCCACAAGGGCCGTGATATCAATGGCTTCTTCCTTTTTGGTGGTCATCACGGTGATCTCGCGAAACATCCCGTTTCCTCCCTTCCTCTATCCTTTGACTGCCCCAAAAGTGAGACCCCGAATGAGGTACCGTTGCATCAGGAGAGAAAAAAGAATAACCGGAAGCATGGTTACAATTCCCGCCGCAGAAAGTGGCCCCCAGGCAATACGCCACCCGGTGATAAATCGCCCAAGATAAATGGGCAAGGTCTGGGCCTCTTTACCGGTGGTGAGAACCAGAGCCATCAGGAACTCACCCCAGCTCTGGATAAAAGCAAGGGTGGCCACCGCCGCCAGTCCCGGAGCGCTTAAGGGAAGGACCACCCGCAGAAACGTCTGCCAGGAATTCGCTCCATCCACAAAAGATGCTTCGTCCAGTTCCCGCGGAATCTCGTTAAAGAAGGTGAGCAAAATCCAGGTGCTGAAAGGAGTGGTAAAGACAAGATGGGAAAGAACCAGAGCCCACCAGGTGTTGATGAGATGGAGACGACTGAAAATGACATAGAGGGGAAGCGCTGAAGCAATGGGCGGTAACATCCGGATGGAGATAATCCAGGATACAAACCCCATTCCACCGGTCTTGAAACGAGAAATCGCATAGGAGGACAATGCCGCAATGACTGTGGAAAGACAGGCCACCAGAAGTGCCACGATAACGCTGTTGCGAAGATACGGAGTGATCGTGGCGATGGCGGTAGTGGCACTCCCAAAAAACCCTCCCTCCAAACCCAGAAAATTTCCCAGCGTGGGCCGAAAGAGAAAAGAGGGAGGCCAGGAAAACCAGTCTTCGCTCCTTTTAAAGGCGGTGGTCACCAGCCAGTATATGGGGAAGAGAAAGAAAAAAAGCACTATTCCCACGATTATTCCCTTGATAACTCGTATTCCGCACATCGTTCCCTCCTATAACCCCAGAGTTTCTTTCAGGCGGACCGTACGAATAAGGATATTGGTGAGAATGGTAATCGCCACAAGTAAAAGCATACTCAGCGCCGACGCATACCCGATGTCCCAGCCAAAGGAGACTCCCACTTTATAAATGTAAAAACTGTACGAGTGGGTGGCAGACCCCGGCCCACCGAAGGTGACCATGTAGACAATATCAAAAATCTTCAGGGCATCGATGAGACGAATGATGAGTACCACCCAGACCAAAGGTCGAAGCAAAGGCAACTCGATGTACCGCAAGGCACTGAGGCCACTTGCCCCATCAACCAAGCTGGCCTCTACCACGTCCCGGGGAATGGACTGTAATCCGGCGTACAGCACCAGAAACACGAAAGGCGTCCACTGCCACACATCGATAAGAACCACTCCCAAACGGGAGAAAGACTGAGTTCCCAACCAGGATATTTTGGAAATCCCCAGAAGGGATAGGAAGTAGTTAATCGGACCGAACTCAAAGTTGTAGAGCATCTTCCAGGCAATCCCCGCCACCACGGCGGGAACCATCATGGGCGTAAGAAGTACACTCCGAAAAACTTTCTCTCCGAAGAAATCGCGCAGCAAAAAGGCAATGCCAATTCCCAGAAGAATTTCCAGGGGCACCGCAGTGACCAGGAGGAGCACGGTAAAATTGACGCTGGAACGAGCGGTTCGATCCCGCCATATTTCCTGGTAATTCGCAAGACCGATAAACTCCGGTTTTTCCCAAGAAGCCAAATTGTAGCGGTGGAAAGACATGTAAATCATGTAAGCAAAGGGGTACATGGTAAGGCCCAGAAACACAAGGAGCAAAGGAAGAACC
>JABUEZ010000073.1 GCA_013314795.1 Candidatus Profundicultor aquiphilus
CAATGCCCGCTGAAGGAACATAGTAAGTGTGCCCTTCCCTGATTGCCTCGATTGCTTTTTCTTTAACGTTTTCAGGGGTATCGAAGTCCGGTTCCCCAATTTCAAGGTGTACAACATGCTTTCCTGTTTTCTCTAATTTTCTGACCCTGGCCAAGACTTCAAAGGCACCCTCTCCTCGCAATTTAAAAACCCGGTCAGCAATAGCGTCTTCCATATTGGCAAATTTCCGGAATCGCTCTGCAATCTTCATTCTTTCTCACCTACCTTATTTGGAAATACTTTAGCGGTCACGTCACCTTTTTGCAAGTATCCCGGAGACTATTTTTGGAAAAGTGCCACGGTTTCAAAATAGGGAGTTTGCGGAAAAAGATCCAGGAAAGCAATTTTCTTCAACGTGTATCCTTTTTCATTGAGAAGAACTGTATCCCGAGCAAAAGTGCCCACGTTACAGGAAACATAAAGGAGACGCTCCGGAGAAATCCAGGCAATTTTTTGAACAACCTTCCGATCAAGACCAGCTCGGGGAGGATCGACGACTACCACATCCACCTTCTGCTGAGGCAGAAGGGGAAGGACTTTCTCCACCCTTCCCGAGAGAGAGACAAAATTCACAATCCCGTTCAATTCGGCGTTGAACCTGGCATCTTCAACTGCTCGGGGATTCTCCTCCACGCCTATGACCTGTTTTGCGGAATCGGCAAGGAAGAGACCAATACCTCCACTCCCCGAGTAGAGGTCCAGAACTACTTCTCCCCGGGAGAGATCCACATACTCTTTAGCTTTCGCGTAGAGAGCCGGGCATAAATCCGAATTAACTTGAAAGAAGCTCTCCACAGATATTTTATAGGTCACATGACCAACTTTTTCGAAAAAATAATCTCTCCCCCAGAGGGTCCTCTTTTTTTCAAAAAGAAGAGCACTGGCAGGTGAAGTATTGGTGATATGAACAAGCCCCTGGACCTCGGGCAGGGTTTCCCGTAACGCACAAACCATTTCCTGTTCACCTGGAAGTGAATCACTGGTAGTGGCCAACCCTACTACCACTTCTTTATATTCTCGCGACAAACGGAGGAGGAGACTACGTAACACACCGTCCTTCCTGACCGGATCGTATCCGGTCAGATTCATGTCCCTACCATAGCGACGAAAAAAGTCTAACGCTCTGGTAACAAGACTATTTTCCATGAGATAACAAACTTTCAAATCAACGAGATCCCAGTAACGGTTCAAGGGACGCAACCCCAGAAGCAATTTCCCATCTTTATACCCAAAGTTAAACTCCATTTTGTTACGATATTCAAAAGGGTTTGGTGCAGGAAAGAAACCCTCATAGAAAACGGCGTCAAGGGAAACTCGACCAAGATGTTCCAATGTAGATAGAGCATTCTTTTCCTTAATCCGTACCTGCTCCCTGTAATCAATGTTCTGCAGACGACACCCACCACATCCTTCACAAAAATGAGGACAACGAGGACTTTGACGAAAAGGCGAAGGTTCCAGAATTTCAACCAATTCACCCAGTGCATAATTGCGTTTGACCTTCTGTAGCCTTATCCGGCATCTTTCGCCAGGAAGGACTCCAGTAATAAAAATCACCAGACCATCTTTTCTGATAATACCTTGACTCTCAGGCAGAGCAAAATCGACTACTTCACCTTCAATGATTTCGTCTTTTCTCAACGTTTACAACACTCCTTTTCTGCCGGACAACCTCGTACACTCCAATCCCAAAGGCAACCGAAACATTTAATGAAGAGACACTCCCTATAGCTGGAATCTTCACCAGAAAATCGCACTCCGAACGGACCAGTTTCCTCACGCCCTGATCCTCACCACCTACTACAATTCCTACCGGAACATCTTTGACATCGACATCCCAGATGAGTGTAGGGGCGTCTTCTTCCATACCAACCATGAAAAAGCCCCGTTCCTTAAAAGCTCGGAACACGTTCACAAAGTTATTGACCTGAAAGAGGTCCAGAAACTCTATTCCTCCACAGGCCGCCTTTACCGTCTGGGAATGAAGCGGGGTAGTTCTGGCTTTACTGACCACCAGTCCCGGTAAACCAAAGAAAGATGCCGTTCGGATAATAGCCCCCAGATTACGGGGATCTTCAACCCGATCCACAAACCCCACCACCACCCGGGGATTACCTACTATCCTTTCCAGGAATTCTTGCCAGGAATAAGAACCCCGGGATGTGGCCACGAGAATTACCCCCTGATGGGCTACCTCTCCCACCATTTCCCGAAAGTCCTCTTCTCTCTTCCATTCTACCGGAATCTGAAATTTCTGAGCCATCCCCAGAATCTCATCTATAGCCTCTCCCCTGGTGCCCTGGCGAAGAATCAATCGCTCAAAAATCCGTTTTTGTGCTCGGAGCGCCTCTAAAACTGGTTGACGACCATAAATCAGATTCCTCAATTCCCATTCTCCTCTTCCCCATACCAGCGTGTTCCCAATGGGGTGTCCTCGATGATATATCCAGCACGCCTAATCTCCTCCCGCAATGCATCCGCCCGCTGCCAGTCCTTCACTCGCCGCGCTCTTTCACGTTCTACCACCAGACGTTCAATCTGCTGTTCTTTTTCCCACCACTCTTTCTCAGGAACAATACCCAGGATATCTGCAACCAGAGCAACAAACCGCCGTATGGTTCGTAATGCTTCCTCATTCCATTTACCCTGTGAAGGCAGAAGATAACCATTAGAAAAACGAAGAAAATCGCTGAAGACCCCCAGAGCCTGGGGAGTATTGAAGTCGTCGGCCAGTGACTGCCAGAAAAGCATCTCAAATTCCTTCAAACGTTCCAGAACTTCGGGATTATCCTCTCCCAGCCTTTCCGGTTTTTCCCCAGTCTTCTCTTCGATAAAAGAAAGAGCTCGCAAAAAGTTCTTGATTCGTTCCACATATTGCCGAGAAGAAACAAGGAGTTTCTCATCCACATTGATGGGATTACGATAGTGGGTTGAGAAAAGGGCAATCCGTATCGCTTCAGGCTCATATTTCTCGCATAGTTCCCGGACAGTGATAATATTTCCCAGAGATTTCGACATCTTTTCCTCGTTAATGTTCACATACCCATTGTGCAGAAAAAAACGGACAAAAGGACGACCGGTGGCCGCTTCACTCTGAGCAATTTCATTTTCATGGTGGGGAAAAACGAGATCGATCCCTCCAGCATGAATATCAAGCGTCGCCCCCAGATACTTCATGGCCATCGCCGAACACTCAATATGCCATCCCGGTCTCCCTTTTCCCCACGGACTTTCCCAGAACGGTTCACCAGGTTTGGCCCCTTTCCAGAGTACAAAATCAGCCGGACTCCGCTTCTCGTATCGAACTTCTACCCGTGCACCCTCTTGAAGCTCATCAAGTCTTTTGCGGGAAAGTTTCCCATAGGAAGGAAAACGAGAAACATCAAAAAGCACATCGCCATCAATTCGATAGGTAAAGCCTTTCTCTTCCAGGGTCTTCACCAGAGCAATAATATCAGGAATATGCTCAGTGGCTCGGGGATGAAAAGACGCTCTGCGAATTTTCAAGCGATCGGCGTCGAGGAAATACTGCTCAATATAGTACTCGGCGATCTCCGAGGGAGGTTTTTGCTCCTCCTGAGCTTTTCTGATGATTTTATCATCCACATCGGTAAAATTCTGCACCAGAACCACTCGGAAACCGGCTCTTTCCAGAAAACGCCGCAAGGCGTCGAAAAGGACAAAAACCCTGGCATTGCCAATATGAATCAAATCATACACTGTTGGGCCGCATACGTAAAAACGTACCGTGTTTCCCTCTTGGGGAAGGAAAGTTTCTTTCTTCTGCGTTAGGGTATTGAAAAGCCGGATTTCGACCATTGTCAATTAAACCTCCTCATCTTTGGCAACATCTGAAAGTCGCGCCAGGAATTCTTCTCGCCCCAGTGCAAAGAGGAGACGGTGTAACTCGGGACCTTCTTCTCTCCCGATGAGAACAAGGCGGAGCGTTTTATAAAACATCGCCGGCTTGACGCCACTTTCCCTTTGCCAGGCTCGCAAAATACTTTTCACTTCTTCCTCGTTTACCCAGCACGGTACCTGCTCCACCTTCTTACGCAGAAACCTGAGAACTTCGAGACGTTCCGCTTCAAGCACAACCTTTCCAGATTTCTCCACAAATCCCCGAAAAACTTGCCACAATTCCCGTAAGTCCGAAGCTTCTTCACAGGCCAGAGACCACAATCGCGTGAATCGCTCACTCCCCAGTTTTTCCACCAGTTTTTCAAGCGTCTCCTCACCCTGTAACTGCTGAAAATAGCCTCGCAGTGTAGTCCAGGGGGTTTTTCGCAGATAGATCTTATTCATCCACCGGAGTTTTTCTTCGTCAAAAATCGCGCCAGATTTGCCAACCCTCGATAACGAAAAAGAGGCAACAATTGCCTCCCTATCCAGGACTTCCTTTCCCTCTTCAAAAGAATGGCCCAGAGTAAAGAGATAATTGAAAAGCGCCTGAGCCAGTATCCCCCTCTCCCGCAGCGAACGGAGACTGATATCTCCTCGGCGTTTGCTCAACTTGGCTCGATTCTCGTCAAGAATGATCGGAAGATGGGCAAAGACAGGGAGAGGAAATTCCAAAGCCCGATAAAGGAGAATCTGATAGGGAGTGTTGGAAAGATGCTCCTCACCACGCAGGATATGAGAAATCCCCATCAAGGCATCGTCAACCACACAGGCGAAGTTATACGTTGGAATCCCATCCGACTTCAAAATAATAAAGTCTCCCAGAGAAGCAGGATGAAAAACCACCTTTCCCCGCACAAGATCAAAGAAAGATATTTCACTTCCGGAAGGGATACGAAAGCGCCAGGAAGGCCTGTATCCCTCCGCTTCCTTTCTTCTTCTTTCCTCAGGAGAGAGAAAGAAACACTTTCCCGAATATCGGGGAGGTTTTCCCGCATTCAGGGCCTCGGTTCGTTCCTCCTCCAGTTCTTGAGGGGTACAGTAACAGGGGTAAACCAGATTTTTTTTCTTCAACACCTCAAAGAAAGATTGGTATACCTCCAGGCGCTCGCTCTGACGATAAGGTCCCTCATCCCAATCCAAACCCAGCCACTGCAAGTCTTCAAGAATTGCCTTCTCAAAGGCAAGAGACGAGCGTTCTTTGTCGGTATCTTCGATACGGAGCAAAAACACCCCTCTATTTTTCCGAGCCAGAGCCCAGTTAAACGCGGCAGTCCGGGCCCCTCCGATATGCAGAAGGCCAGTAGGGCTGGGTGCAAAACGAGTTTTTATCTTTTCCATGGAATAACCTCAAGTCGAACCTTCTCCACCCCGTCTCGCTGAATCCCCAGGACCTTTGCCGCAGCAAGCGACAGATCCACCAGGCGACCTTTCCTCCATGGCCCTCGATCGTTAATGCGCACAATGACCTTTTTACCGGTTTCCAGGCTCGTTACCAGCACTACACTCCCAAAAGGAAGTTCTCGATGGGCAGCAGTAAAGGCGTACGCATCGTGTTCTTCTCCCAGGGCAGTACGCCGACCATGAAAACGGATATTGCACCAGGAAGCCATCCCCTCTATGGTCGAAGAAGTTATGCCTCTTCCACTTATCCCGTAGAATTCCATCTGAATTCTGTTCAACCACAAAAGCGCTAGATTCAAAGGATCCGAACAGTTGTAAAGGGCTTCTTCTCGAAAAACTGAGAACAGCAATTGTTCTCCACAGTACGCTTCCACCCGGTCTTTCTTTTTTTCTACCCGAAAGGTGGGTGGTTCGCGGAAGGGATACTCAAAGAGCCTGTTCAGACGCCGTACAATTTCTTCGGCCCTCTCTTTTCTTGCTTTTTTCTCCTCGGGATATCTTACTGTTAAAAGCGTCTGACCATTACTCACCACCGCAAATGTTTCGTCTCTCCAGGAAACCACATATACCCGAGACTTTGCCTCAATAGCTCCTATCCACCACATACTCCCCACAAAGGGGAGAAGTATCCCAATCACCCATCTCTGAAAACTAAGCTTACGGCAAAACAACTTATCCCTTCACCCCTTCCAATACTCCCCAGGCCCTCGTTGGTTGTAGCCTTAATACCAATAGCACCAACTTCGATCTCCATCGCCTGCGCTAGCATCTTTTTTATTTCCGGCACAAAGGGAGCAATTTTGGGTTGTTCGGCAATAATTGTGCCGTCCACATTTTCAATGTTCCATCCCTGCTCTCGAACCATTTCACAAATTTCCCTTAAAAGGAAAACGCTTCGAGCTTTTCGATACAGGGAATTTCCTGGAGGAAACCAGTTCCCGATATCCGGCAAACCACAGGCTCCAAGCAAACTATCCATGATGGCATGACACAGCACGTCACCATCCGAATGCCCCTTCAGTCCTCGATCATGAGGAATCAGTACCCCTCCCAAAATGAGTGGTTCCCCGGGTACCAGGGGATGAACATCGTATCCCAAGCCAATCCTTATCTTCATGACTCCCTTCTCCATCGTAACCATTCTTCGGCAAAAACAAGGTCCTGAGGCGTGGTGATCTTGAGATTATCCTCCGAACCAATCACAATGTGTACCGGTTTCCCCAATCTTTCTACCAACGAAGCATCATCGGTTCCCCAGAAACCATCCTGTTCAGCAAGTCGCAGTGCCTCCCATAAAATTCCAATCCGAAAACCCTGGGGGGTCTGAGCCCTCCAGATTCTCCTTCTATCCAGAGTTTCCCGGATTACTTTCCCATCTTCAGTCAACTTTAAGGTATCAATACAGGGAACCGCACAGCATATGGCTTCATACTCCTTCAAAGCCCCAAGACATCTTTGTAATGTTTCCTGGTCCAAAAGCGGTCGCACTCCATCATGAACCAGAACAAAGTCATCCTGATACTCCTTGAGCATTAAAAGTCCCTGGTAAACGGAATCTTGCCTTCGTTCTCCTCCGAAAACATACCGCCTCATCTTTCGATAGCGATATCGTTCCCAGATCTGAGTTACGAAAAGGTTCTCGTGAAAGGGGTTAATAACCGGTATCACCTCTTCAATCTCAGCACAGCGCTCGAACACTTCAAGAGTATGGGCAAGAACCGGCTTCCCTAAAATTGGTAAGTACTGCTTAGGGATGGCACAGTTCATCCTCTCTCCAACCCCTGCAGCCACAATTACTGCAAAAAACCGAGTCCCAGCCACATCCACACCTCAAGAGCGACCCTTGAGACGAGCAAAAATCATTCTCCCCGCCGGAGTCTGCAGAACACTTGTAACCACAGTATCCACCACTGTATTAATGTACTTCTTTCCTTCCTCCACTACCACCATCGTTCCGTCATCAAGATATCCCACACCCTGATCGGTTTCTTTTCCTTCTCGAATAATCTGGACTCGCAACTCTTCTCCAGGAAGGACGTAGGGTTTCAGCGCGTTGGAGAGTTCGTTAATATTCAAAACTTCTACCCCTTCAAGCTCGGCAATCTTATTGAGGTTAAAATCATTGGTAATCACCCGTGCCCCGATAGCTTTGGCCAGCTTAATGAGTTTGGCGTCCACATCCTTAACATCGGGGAAATCACGATCCACAATACGGACGTTGACCTTTTTTTCCTTCCTAATTTTATTCAGGATGTCAAGCCCTCGCCGTCCTCTATTCCTTTTGAGTGGATCCTGAGAGTCGGCAACCTGCTGAAGTTCCTTCAACACGAAGCGAGGAATGATGATCTCCCCTTCGATAAAGCCGGTTTTACAGATATCAGCAATTCTTCCGTCCACAATGACACTGGTATCCAGAATTTTGCCTCCAACGCTTTGGCCCCGAAGCAACCGCATTCGAGGAATACCGGTAAACACCGAAATGATATCTTCTTTTCGCACCAGAAACAATGTAATTCCCAGTACTCCACAGATAATTGTTACCACAAGGGGTAACGACGAAAGCTTAAAAGGTAAAAAAGAAATCGGGTATGTGAGCAATACTCCAATAACCAGCCCCACAATCAGTCCCCCGAGACCGACCAGAATGTCGATGGCCGATGTTCGGGAAAAAATATCCGCGATTCGAGGAAAAAAACGGAGTAACGATGCTCCAGCTTTCATTTTTATTCCCATAGCAAACCCACCCATTACCAAGGATAACACTACATTTCTAATCACAACAACCGTCGAGAAGGGATCAAAACCCTCCCAGAGTGAAAGAACCACAAAAGAAAGGATAAAAACAATGCCAAACCACATCCATCCATCTCTTGACATCGTCGGGATTCCCTCCTACCACAAGAAAACCCTTTCCACCAGAAAAAATGAAAAATGCTCCCCACACCCCCTTTCACATTCAACAAAAATAAAATATTGATCATGACCACATTATACCAATTCAAAGAAAGAAGCAAAACTATGAGAGGAAACCCTCTTCTTTGAGGGCTTCTCCAATGTGGTGATACAGGCTCCAGGTTATGGCTGGATACCTGGATGGAAGAGTATGATGAGGAGTAAAGGTAACGATCCGTTTCGCACCCATACGAAGTGCTTCCTGGACACGCTGTTCCAGAAATGAAACCGGACGAATTTCCCCGTTGAGGCTGACCTCCCCACAGTAGACCACATTTCGATCCACTTCCCTGTTCATCCGGGAGGAGAGTACGCTAAAGCATACCGCCAAATCAAGGGCCGTCTCAGTCGCTCTGATACCTCCCCCTAAGCTGAGGTACACATCTTGTTTTGCAAACCG
>JABUEZ010000074.1 GCA_013314795.1 Candidatus Profundicultor aquiphilus
GTGTACACTGCCAAAAGAAGCCTTGAACTGATGAAGGATAAGAAGGCATGGGGATTTAACTTCCACCCGGCCAATCTTATTTACCTGGGCATTGACGTGGTGAATTTTGTTCAGGCGGTGGGACACAAGATCTACCATGTTCATGCCAAGGATGGAGAAATTGTGGAACATAATGTGAGGAGGGATGGCCTGATTCCCACTGGTCCCTGGACCAGAATTGACCGAGGCTTCCGCTTCCGTATCCCTGGATGGGGTTCTGTTCCCTGGAAAAGAGTAATTACGGAGCTTGCTCTGGTGGGATATGACTATGTTCTGAGCTATGAGCATGAAGACGTCACCATGAGTCGGGATGATGGTGCCACCAAAACCATTGATTTCTTGAAACCTTTGCTTATTAAGGCCCCTTATGAGGGGAGAAAAGATATCTTGTTCCAGTAGGGAGGAAAGAGGATGGAAAATACGGTCGATATTTCCACGCAGTTGGCGGGAGTTACGATGCGGACTCCCTTTGGGGTATCCCCTCATAACCTGGATAAACCCTGGTTTCCAGGTAAAAAAGCGGCGGAGTTGTTCGCCAAATATGTGGAGGCGGGAGCGGGGTACATCTACATTCCGGCTCTGGTTCCTGGTGAGCCTACCGAGGCTGAGAAGAATTTAGACTTTCCAACCTTGTTTAGTTCTCAGAATTATGTGGGAAGATGGATGAAAATTAACCTTGATTCTCAGCACCGAGAGGTTATTGCCCATATCTATACCGCAAAGAACCTTTTCAATTATGTGAGCTGGGCGAAGGAGTTGATGGACACTCTGAGGCCGACCCTTCCCAAGGATGTTCCGGTTATTGCGCAGGTTTTGGTTCATGATATGGATCCGGGAAAGTGGGCGGACCAGGTAAAAAGAGTGGTCGACGCAGTGGAACCAGATATTATTGAGCTGAATACCGGATGTCCGGTGGGGGCAATGGGCCATCTCGATGCCAAAAATCTTCCGCCTGAAGCAAAGTGGGGCATGATGATGGGGGCCGCCCCGGAGGTTTTTTTGCCGGTTTTAGAGGCATGCGTAAAAGCGACATCTTTACCAGTTGGGTTTAAATTAACCCCTGAGGTTGGTTATCCTCGGATGCTGTATCTTACTGAAGAAGCCAGAAATGCGGGTGCACGTTTTGTGGTGACAACACACAAATATTTTGTGGTTCCTCCTCCTGATATCTGGAACGGAGGCCGGGGAAAATATCCTGGAGTAAGTGGTGAGGCAAATATTCTTTCTGACATTGGTGGACCAATGCTTCGTTTTAGTATGTATAAGGCTACAGCCCTTATTAGTAAGAACATTCCTGGCATTGATACTTTTGCTGGGGGTGGGATTACCACTCCTGAGCATATTGTGGAAGCAATTATGCTGGGAGCTAAGGCCTGTCAGACGCTTACTGGCATTGTTTTAAATGGAATCGAATTTATCAGAAAGAGTAATGAGTGGCTGAAAGGATATATGAAGGAGTGCGGTTATCGGTCGATAGAGGATTTCCGGGGTCTTGGATTGAAGTACTTGAAGTCGTCAACGGAGGTTGAATTTTATTACTATCGGGCGAAAATTGATGAAGAGAAATGCACCCAGTGCGGTAAGTGTGCTGCTTCTTACTGTCCGGCGATTTCTATGCGAGATGGTGCGCCTTTTGTTGACGAAAAATACTGTTCAAGCTGTGCCATGTGTACGGTGATCTGTCCCTTTGATGCGATCTCTATTATTCCTCGGGCTTAGGGAGGTGGAGAGAATGATTCCCCAAACCATGAGAGCAGCAGTGGTGGAGAAGCCGGGAGAAATAAAGATTAAGGAGGTTCCGGTTCCCAGGATAAATCCTTCAGAAGTGCTGATTAAAGTGAAGTTCTGCGGCATTTGTGGCACCGACTATAGTATCTATATTGGCAAGTATTCTAAGGATTGCCTTCCGCTCATTCCAGGGCATGAGTTTTCGGGAGAAGTTGTGGCGGTAGGCCAGGATGTTTCCACTGTGAAGGTGGGAGATCGGGTTACCGCTGATATTAATTTGGGTTGTGGGGTGTGTTTTTATTGCAGTCGGGGGCAAAAGTTGACCTGCCCTGAATTCCGCCAGCTTGGTATCCATATCGATGGAGCCTTTGCTGAGTATGTGAAGGCACCAGCTCAGCAGGTTCATAAACTTCCTGATAATGTCAGTTACGAGGTGGGGGCTTTTGTTGAGCCGATTTCCTGTGCCATCCACGCGGCGAAGGCGATGAATGTCACATTGGGGAGCAGTGTGGCAGTTTTGGGAGATGGCACGCTGGGTATTCTCCATACTCAGATTGCCAAACTCCAGGGAGCAGCACCCGTTATCCTAGTGGGAAAACACAGGAAACGAATGGAAGCAGCGCAAAAGATGGGTTTAGATTACGTGGTGGATATTAATTCTGAATCTCCGGTTACCAGGGTTAAGGACCTTACCGGAGGAAGAGGAGCTGATTTTGTCATTGAGTCGGTGGGAACTTCTGCAACGTACGAAATGGCTCTGGCAATGACAAGACCTGGCGGTAGGCTTGCGGCATTTGGCATTACCAATGAAGAAGATACCATGAAACTGCGTCCTTTTGACTTCGTTTTGGGGGAACGAAGCATGGTGGGTTCCTGTGCCGGAGTGGGTAACGATTGGCCAGATGCAATTACTCTCCTTCAGTTTGGAAGAATCAATCCCGTCCCCCTCTTTTCTTTAAAGGTTCCCCTGGAAGACCTGGAAAAGGCTCTTTTGGAAGGAAAGGAAAATCGTGAGTTGCTGAAAATTTTTGTTTCACCTGAGATTACTGAGTGGCAAAAGTTGTAGGATTAAAACGCTGATTTTTTATGTTTAATAGGTAAATACAACTATACAGTAGGAGGTGTTTTATATGTTAATCAAAAGGGGAAGAAAGAATGTTCCAGAAACTACGGTTGACCGGTGCCATGGTGGTGAAGGCACCATCCGGGTGCGGCAGCTTCTGGGTTATGAGCCGAGACTTCCGGGTGTTCCTGGTTTTCCGGAAGATTTTGATAGCTCCATTTCCTTTATGCATGAAACAACGCTTCCGCCGGGGACTTCTATCGGTCGACATGAGCAGATTGGTAACGAGGAGCTCTACTATGTGGTTGAGGGAATTGGTGAAATGACGGTCGATAACGAAACGACCATTATGGAACCAGGTGATGTGTGTCTTACCAAAAATGGAAGTTATCATTCTTTCAGAAATATTGGCAATACCGATTTGCGCATCATCGTTATAGAAGCCTTGGTTCCCGAAAAGAAATAAATAGGGGAGGGTAGCGATGAGAACGATTAATGTGGGCATGATCGGGTACAAGTTTATGGGGAAAGCCCATAGTCATGCCCTTTTTGATCTTAACTTTTTCTTTGATCTTGATTTTTGCCCGGTGCGTAAAGTCATATGTGGTCGCCACCTTGAGCCTCTTAAGCAGGCTGCCGAAAGGTGGGGTTGGGAGGAATATGAAACTTCCTGGGAAAAAGTAGTCACCAGAGAAGATATTGAGGTTGTTGATATCTGCACTTCCACCAATACCCATTGTGACATTGCAGTGCTTGCTGCCGAAAACAAGAAACATATTTTCTGTGAAAAACCTCTGGCCATGAACGTGAAAGAGGCAAAAAAAATGGTCGAAGCCGTGGAGAAAGCAGGAGTAAAACATATGGTTGGGTTTAATTACCGCCGGGTTCCAGCCATTGCTTACGCCAAGAAACTCATCGAAGAGGGAAAAATAGGGAAAATCTACCATTTTAGGGCAGCGTACCTCCAGGACTGGATTGTTGATCCCGAATTTCCTTTGATCTGGAAGTTAAGAAAAGAGATTGCTGGGTCTGGTCCTCACGGTGACCTGAACTCCCATATGGTGGACCTCGCCCGATATCTGGTGGGTGACATTGAGAGCGTTATGGGTATGACTGCTCAGTTTATTAAGTACAGAAAACTTCCTGCTGAAGAACGGGAGTTAAGCACCATGCTGACCGCTCGGGGTGGTCAGGGAATGGGCGAAGTCAACGTGGAAGATGCTTCGTTCTTTGTTGTGACTTTTGAAAACGGGGCTCTTGGTGCATTTGAAGCCACGCGTTTTGCTCCGGGAAGGAAGAATTATAACTACTTCGAGATTTATGGGAGCGAAGGGAGTCTGGTGTTTAATTTTGAGAGAATGAACGAATTACAGTATTTCTCGCGACGGGATGAAACAGGCAATCAGGGATTCAAAACAATTTTGGTTACCGAAGAGGTGCATCCTTACATTTCGGCCTGGTGGCCTCCCGGACATATTATTGGCTATGAACATACTTTTATCCATGAGTTTGCTGACTTTTTCCGGGTTCTCCAGAGTGATGCTCAGCCGGAACCTAACTTCTATGATGGGCTTAAATGTCAGGCGGTTTTGGATGCAGCGCTTATTTCGGCTGCCGAGGGAAGGAGAGTATTGGTGAAAGATGTTTTGGAATAACAAAATAAAAGGAAAGAAATTTTGAGCGAGTTTATGAAGTCGACATCGATTGCTCGTGCAGAATGGCAGAATTTGGTGGGTAAATATGGTATCGCAATAGTACTTGTGGTGCTTTTTGTCACGGCAGGTATTATTTCACCTGTTTTTTACCGGTCGGCAAATATCTTTAATGTCCTTCAACAGGCATCTGCGCTTGGTATTGTCAGTATCGGGCAGACCCTGGTAATCCTGGTGGGAGGTATTGATCTTTCCATTGGTTCCATTATGGCCACGAGTTGCGTTTTTGCCGCGGCCCTCATGAGAGGACAGAATCACCTGGTGTTGCCAGTCGCTGCTTTCTGTTTGGGAATTGGAGTTCTGGCCGGATTGATTAATGGACTAATTGTTACCAGGAGAAACGCACCTCCTTTTATTGTTACGCTGGGTACGGCTCTCATTTTTCAGGGAATCCGATTTGTTTATACCAAGGGTGCCCCTTTTGGAAGTATTCCCTCTATAGTGCGATTCCTGGGAAAAGGAGGAATAGGGTTTTTGCCGGCTTCGGTGATCATCTTCCTGCTCCTCTCGGGATGCTTTGCTCTGGTACTTCGGAAAACTGCTTATGGACGGAAAATCTACGCCATAGGTGTTAATCGACGAGTTTCTCACCTTTCGGGTATTAACGTGGCAAACGTGGTGCTCAGCACCTATGTGCTGTCGGGGTTGTTTGCTGCCTTTGGAGGGCTAGTTCTGGCAGGGTATCTTGGTTTTGGTGATAACTGGGCTGGAAAAGGATATGAACTGGATGCCATTGCGGCAGTAGTGGTAGGTGGAACATCTCTTGCTGGAGGCAAAGGTGGTATAGGGGGTACAGTGGTGGGAGTGCTTATTATGACCATTGTCTTTAATATGGTACTCTTGGCTGGCCTCCCCTATCAATTTCAGCAGATCGTAAAAGGATTGATTATTGCTGTTTCTGTGGCGTTCTATTCCTACCTGGGGAAGGAAGATTAGATCGTTAGTTGGGTAGAAAAGGGGGTGATCGAAACCGGGAAGTGTGTGTTTTGAGGGATGGAAAAAGGAAACTGGGTGAATGATTGAATCTCAGAAAGGGGTGGAAGAATGAGGAAAACTCTCGTAGTGGTGATTGTGAGTTTGATGATTTTTGGGATCTGCTCTCTGGCCCTGGCCAAGGACTGGGTTCAGTACTTAGATGCGGATAAGAAGTTAGTAGATACCAAAATGTACTTTGCTCCTCCGCCTTGGAAGATTGGTTTCAGCAATGCTTCTATTTCCAATAGCTGGCGAGTGTTTTTTGCTAAGCATGTAGAGTACGAAATATCAAAGCATCCTGAAATTGGAGAATTTCTCTACACCGACGCTCAGGATAACCCGGCCAAGCAGTTAGCGGACGTAGAAGACCTTCTCGCAAAGGGGATTGACCTTCTGATTATTTCCCCGGCGACCGAAGCGGCGTTGAATCCTGCAGTGGAAAAAGCCATGGAGAAGGGTGTGCCGGTAGTGGTTGTGGACCGGAAAGTTACTACCGATGCATATGTGACTTTTGTAGAGTCAAGCAACTACGAGATGGGCAAGCTTATGGCAGAATGGCTGGTTGAAAAACTGAACGGTAAGGGTAAGGTTGTGCTTTTAAGCGGTGTCGCTGGGTCAGGACCAGCCGAAGATAGATTGAAGGGAGCAATGGATGTCTTCAACGCCAACCCTGGTATCGAAGTCTTAGAGCAGCAATACTGTGAGTGGTCGCCAGTTCTTGGGAAACAGGTTATGGCTACCATGATCCAGAAATATCCTCAGATTGACGGTGTCTGGGCAGATAGCGCTTTGCAAGGTTCCGGAGCCATAGAGGCTCTTCGAGAAGCAGGGAGACCCATTCCTCCGGTTACCGGAGAGGATATGAACCGTTATCTTAAAATGTGGAAAGAAATGGGCTTTGAAGGTGTCGCAGTGAGTTTCCCCACCTGGCAGGGGCAGATAGCGGTTCAGAAGGCTATTGATATTTTGAATGGTATTCCTGTGCCACGTTACGTCGATGTTCCAAGGCTGGTCATAACCAAGGATAATCTTGATAAATATGTGAGAATGGACCTTCCAGACGAATTCTTTATGGATAGCCGCTTACCTGATGAGTGGCTTCCCAAATAAACGCTGAGGTAAGGATGGGATTTTCTGCTCGGGCCTTTTAGGCCCGAGCAGGGAGGAGGAATTTTATGGATCAGGAGATATTGAAAGTTGAGAATGTAACCAAAAAGTTTCCTGGGGTCGTGGCTTTGGACAGGGTAAGTTTTTCGGTTAGAAGAGGTGAGGTGCACGCCCTGGTAGGAGAAAACGGGGCAGGAAAGTCCACCCTTATGAAAATTTTGGCGGGAGCTCTACAACCAGATGAAGGTCTTATCTATCTGAAGGGGAAAGAAGTTGCTATCCAGAACACACAGCAGGCACGAGATTTGGGTATCAGCATCATTTATCAGGAATTCAACCTTTTACCAGATTTAAGTGTGGTACAAAATATTTTTCTGGGAAGGGAAAAGTTTGGGAGGTATCCTTTTCTAAATTATCAGAGAATGGCTCAAGAAGCACGGGATCTGTTAACCCAGCTGGGAGCAGAGGTCTCTCCTTATGCTCTGGTGAGGGAATTGGGTGTTGCACAGCAGCAACAGGTGGAAATCGCCAAGGCTCTTTCGGTGAATGCTGATGTGGTTATCATGGATGAACCTACCGCTTCCTTAGGAGAACATGAAGTGGGGAAACTTTTTCAGATTATTTCTTCTTTGAAAGAAAGAGGAGTAACAGTTATTTATATTTCCCATCGTCTGGAAGAGATTTTTAAAATTGCTGATTCAGTAACCGTGCTCAAGGATGGAAAATGCATGGGTACTTACTCGGTGCAGGAACTCGACGAAATGAAACTGGTAAAGCTGATGGTAGGACGCTCTTTCTCTGAAACCTTTCCTCCTCGAGGTAAGGAGAGGGGAGAGGTTATTCTGGAAGTAAAAGAACTTTCCTGTCCTCCTCTTTTGAAGGAAATCAATTTGAAGGTTCATAGGGGAGAGATTGTGGGCCTTTTTGGTCTGGTTGGTGCAGGGAGAACTGAGCTGGCCAAAACCCTCTTTGGTGTATATCCTCACTATCGTGGGAACATCGTGATCAACGGGAAAGTACTCCATTTAACTTCCTGCCGAAAGGCAATTCTTCATGGAATCAGCTACGTCCCTGAAGATCGGAAAGAAGAAGGTTTATGTCTTGATCTTTCGGTAAGAGAAAACTCGGCTTTGCCCATTATTGATAAATTTAAAAAAACTCTGTTTGTAGATGATCAAGCCATGGATAGCATGATCCAGCGTCTGGTAGAAGCGTTGCGTATCAAAACACCTTCCCTGAGACAACGGGTTAAGTTTTTAAGTGGTGGAAATCAGCAGAAAGTAGTTTTGGCTAAATGGTTGGCAACTGAACCACGGCTTATTATTTTTGATGAACCAACGCGGGGAATCGATGTGGGTGCCAAGGCCGAGATTTATCAGATTATGCGGGAATTGGCTAGCCGGGGAAATGGAATCTTGATGATTTCTTCAGAACTTCCCGAAGTTATTGGTTTGAGCGACCGGATTTATGTTATGCATCAGGGTAAAATTGTTCGAGAGTTCCCTTCAACGGAGCAATTGACCGAGGAAGAGATTATGGTTTATGCAACTGGACTTTCAAAGGTTTGAATAAGGGTGATGACCATGAAAATCTCCTTTTTGCAAAGACATCGAAATTTGGTGGCTATTTATGGACTTTTAATCGGATTTATCATTCTTTCCTCTTTTCTCTCTCCTCAGTTTCGGACTTCTTATAATATTTTCAATCTATTCCGCCAGGCAGTGGCTTATGGTCTTTTGAGTATAGGGCAGACTATAGCCATCTTATCCGCTGGAATCGACCTTTCGGTGGGGTCTCTGGTAAGCCTTACTGCCTGTCTCACTTCGGGTATCATGGTAGGGAATCCTCAGTTCGTGGTTCCTATTGTTCTTTTTATTCTGGCTCTGGGGATAGGGGTAGGAACCGCTAATGGACTTTTAATTACTAAACTCCGTGTTCCTCCTTTCATTTCTACTCTGGCTATGTCGGCTTTTCTTCAGGGTTCGGTTCTCCTTTATACTAAGAAACCGATAGGAGGAGTCACCAGAGGTTTCATGTTTTTTGCCAATGGTCAGATTGGGATGGT
>JABUEZ010000075.1 GCA_013314795.1 Candidatus Profundicultor aquiphilus
GGGAGCCAACGGTTTGTAGCATGCCTATGAGGGATTGAAACGGACGAAGCGGATCGATGAAGGCGTATCTGTGGTGTGTTTGTAGCATGCCTATGAGGGATTGAAACCACGCTGGCAATGCGGTCGTCAAACCAGGCAATATGTTTGTAGCATGCCTATGAGGGATTGAAACAACAAACGCCAGTCCCCAATGTGGACTCCCGTACCGTTTGTAGCATGCCTATGAGGGATTGAAACTGCTCGGAGAAAACGAAGCACAGGAAGCGCTTGTCGAGGTTTGTAGCATGCCTATGAGGGATTGAAACATGTTTCGTAATACTTTGTGTCTCCCATTTTAGAGACCGTTTGTAGCATGCCTATGAGGGATTGAAACTCATTCATCCCCTCTTCCACGGAAATAACCTTTTTCGTGTTTGTAGCATGCCTATGAGGGATTGAAACCTTTTACCTCCTCCTTCCTACCACTCCTCCAGCCAGCGTTTGTAGCATGCCTATGAGGGATTGAAACAAACTATACAAGCTCCTCATTTCGCAACCCCCTTTCTTGTTTGTAGCATGCCTATGAGGGATTGAAACCAAGTGCTGTAGCAAATGCTGTGGAGGCTGATAAGCTGTTTGTAGCATGCCTATGAGGGATTGAAACCCGATATGAAACCCGATAACGTAGTGCTTGGTGGTGTGGTGCTCCACTAGGTTTGTAGCATGCCTATGAGGGCTTTATACAGGGGGTCTAATTCAGGCCCCCTGTATTTTTTTTGGAGGGGGGGAAGGGGGACCCAAAGCAAATTCGGGAAGGCATGTGCGGGAAAAGGAGGATGGCGCTGGCACCAGGGTGGGGGCACTCATGTTAAAGTGTTCCCACCTGGGTTACTGAATTATTGGGGGATAAAAGCCTGAAGGGTTGCTTTTTTTACCGATTTTTTCTGATAGGATAAAAAAGAGGTTGTACGGAACAGAATAAGGAGGGAGAGAAACGCCAGGCCGTTGTGACAGGATACAGCGGGTTGGAGAGAGTTCTTTTGGGGCCACAAAAGCAAACAAAGAGGCCCTTGTGACCACGGTTGGGACGGAACCACAGGTTGTAACCCTGACGTGCGACATTCTGGAAGTTCGGGGGTTTGGTATCGAACGGGTTCTGGTTGTCCATCCGAATCCTGCTGCGCCCCTTTTGAGGGAGTCCCTGGGAAAAATCAAGCAGGAAGCAGAGTGTTATTATGCCCAGAAAAAACCACCGCTGGTATTTTCCTTTGTGCCCATTCGCGATGGTGGATACTACCCCGAAGATTTTATAAAACAGGAAGATGTGGCCGTCCTTTTGCGGGTGCTTTACCGGACGGTGGCCGAACTTAAGCGAAGGGGTTACCGGGTCCACCTTTCCATTGCGGGGGGACGGAAAGTTATGGCCGCCATGGGGATGGTGGTGGCGCAGCTCCTTTTGGATGAAAAAGACTGCGTGTGGCATTTGCTTTCGGAGGGGAAACTGGTAAGCGAAAAATCGATGCACCCCCAGAGCCCGGAGCAGGTGGCGCTGGTGCCGGTGCCGGTACTGCAATGGAATCTCTTTCCCTCTACCGTGCGGGAAATCCTTCTCTGGGACGATCCCTATCGGGCCATTGAGAAACAGAGGGAACTCCGCCAGAGAGAACGCCTTTCGATGATTCAAGGTTTCTGGGAAAGGCTCACCCCGATGGAACAGGAGGTAACCAGGGCGTTAATCCGGTTTGGAGGAACCCAGAAAGAGCTGGCCCAATACTTGCGTCGGAGCGTGAAAACCATCAACAACCAGTTATGCAGCGTGTATGACAAGTACCGGGAACATTTCGGTATGGAGGAGAAAACCAGGGTACGTGACCGAGTCATTGCCGACCTGAGCATCCTTTTGGAAAACATGGGGTCTTCGCCCTAAGGAGTTTACGGCAAATGCCCCATGAAAGAAAAAAGATGAAAAGGTAGGATGAGGGAATGGAGGTGGTAAAAGGAAATGGAGAGGGTAAAATTTTGGGTTACTGCAGACACCAAGCCAGCGTGTTATCCCAAAATGGAGAAGGCTGGGAATGGCCATGAGAGGGTTTCCCCATGAACATCCTTGAGTTACAGAACAGAGTGGAAGAACTGGCGGAGCATTTGCAGACCGCCAGCAATATTTACGCTGACACTCGTGTTCCGTGGGGGTCGCTTTATGACCATCTGGCCCTCACGGCGGCGCTGGCGGTGGGTATGGTTAGTGAACTATGGAACCGGGGGTGGACGGCAAAGGATATCTGTGGACTGGAACTTTCCAAAGAAGAGTTGCAGGCCCTGGCCCGGATCTGCGGGCTCACCCATGATGTGGGAAAAGCCCGGTTGGGGGGAACAGAGTATCGCTGGCATGTGCAGCGGGGGATAGAGCACATGGAGGGGTGGCTTGTGGAGCAGGGTGTGCTGGAGCCACTGTGTACGGTAATCCTGGGAACCATCGAACGCCACCACCTGAGCAATAACCCTTTGACGCCTCTGGAAAAGGTCGTCTGCCTGGCGGATAGCTGTGCCTCGGCGGGAGACCGCCCTGAGCTTGCCCGGGCAGAGACCCGGCCAGAGTTTGAGCGGGCGACACAGGCTACCGGGAAACTGGAACAGGAACTCTTTGGTGATACGGCGCCGGTATGCCTTCTTTTGGGCGATGTGGATGCCATCAAAGCATATGTTTACGAAACACAGGTGTTGCCAGAAATCCGGGGCGGTAGCGAGTTGCTTCAGGAGGTGGAAGAGGAAATCCGCGGGCTGTTCCAGGAAAATCTGGCCAAAGAATGCCTGGTGTACTGCGGGGGTGGAAGTTTTCTGGGCATCGTTCCGGCAAGCGAAGCCCGGGAATGGAAAAACCGGCTGGAGGCCCTGTACCTGAGGATAACCAGGGTGGCCACGGTAACGGTGGTGATTTCAAAACCCCTCTGGTATGCCGATTTGGCCCGGGGTCTTCGGCCATATACCCTTGAGGAAGTAAGAAAACTGAGGGGACAGGGTGTAGCGGAGGACCTCTTGCTCAGTCACTTTGGAACCAAAGACAGGGCACAGCGCAAGAACTTCGGCGAGCTGGTGGCCGACCTCACGGGAAAACTCCAGCAGGCAAAGAGAAGGAGGGATTTTGCGCCTTTTGTGGAAACGCTCCCCATTTTCGGGCGCTGTCAGTCCTGCGGCAAGAGGATGGCGGAAACCTGGGATTCAACACGGGGAGAATGGGTTTGCGATGTATGCGGGCAAAAGCGGGATAAGGGTCGGCAGAGGAAGCGGGAAACCGTGCGAAGATTCGGCGACTGGTTAAAAGCAAAAGGCATCACCATCAAGCTGGAGCTTCCGGAAGATTTGAATGCGCTGGCCAGAGAGGAAGGTCGGATCGCCTTGCTTTATGCGGATGGCAACAACATGGGCGAACTCCTGCAGCGGGCCCTGTCACCGGCAGCGTACCGGCACATTTCCGATGCCCTCAAAACGGCAACGCAGGAAGCGCTTTTTGAGGCATTGTGGGAAACATTCGGGCAAAAGGGCCTTGCCGGTGATTCATTACCCTTTGAAATTATCGCCCTCGGTGGGGACGACGTGGTGGTGATCACCTCTGCCGGTGCAGGGTGGGCCCTCACGGTGAACGTTCTGGAACGGTTTGCCACCCACCAGAAGATAACGAAGCTGGAGAGGGAATTCCAAGAGCGCCTTGGGGACGATTCCCTGAAACTCAGCATGTCTGCCGGGTTAGCCATTGCCGATGTGAAATATCCCATACGGTTTCTCTTTGACCTGGTGGAGGGATTGCTTCGAAAAGCCAAGCGTCTGGCGCGCGACCAACAAACGGGGACCCTCGCCCATCTCTGGTTGCGGACACCGGTGGTTTCGGAAAACGCGGAGGACATCCTCGAGAATCTGTACCGGCGGGAGAGGAATGGTTTAGAGTGCTGGTTAAGCGCCCGTCCGTACACCGTGAAGGAAGCACGAGAACTCCACCGCCTGGCAGGAGAACTGGAAAAGGTTCCCTCCAGTTTCTGTCAGGCACTGGCGGAATCTCTGGAGAAAGGAATCTACGTTTCCCTGAATTACGCCCTCTATCAGGCAGCACGGGCCAGGAAAGAACATTGTGCCACTCTCTGGGAGGTTTTCGAAAACCTGGGACGCCTGGTGAGTGATAGTAGCTCTTCGGCAAGGGGGCTTCTCTTCTGGCGAGAGACAGAAGCTCCCACAAAATGGCCCGGTAGAGCCTGGTGTACGGCGTTTCTCGATGTTCTGGAGCTTACCAAACTGGGGGTACATCAATACCCCATCGTGGGGGGGTGCCCATGAGCGTCTGGCTTGAGATAACACTCCACTTTCAGTTGGTCTCAGGGTTACACATCACCGGGGAAAGGATGGAGCTCTGGACTGATAAATCGCTGGTGCTGGACTGGCGGGAGGAAAAGCATCCGGTGATTCCGGCCACAACCCTTAAGGGATGGCTGCGGGATGGGGCCGAGCGAACGCTGCGAGGCCTGGGGGTGGACACCTGCGATAGCTCCAGTGCCACCACCATTTGCGGTGTGTGCCCCGCCTGCGAGGTCTTCGGTTCTCCATGGCAGCGTTCTCCCCTGCGCTTTTTCGACGCAGAGCTCACGAATATACCCCGGGACGTGCGCATGAGCGTGTCTTTGAGCCGGCACCGGAAAACTGCCTATGAGGAACGGCTTTTCTCTCTGGAGGTGGCCTGGGGTTCAATCTGGGCCGCAAAAGTGCAGGGGCTATTTCCCAAATCGGATAAGGCCGAACAGGCCGCGGCGCTTCTCTGGGCGAGTGCCCGGATGGGTTATGCAATCGGTGCAGCTCGCTCGCGAGGATTGGGATGGGTATGCCTGAAGGAATTTCGGGCCACGGTGGACGGGAAACCATGCGAGGATAATAAGGCGCTCGCTGAAACCCTGAAAGCCCTGACATCAAACCCAAAGGGGGGTGCACGATGACGGAACACTTTCTGGAACTGACCCCATATTCACCCATCCGCACTGGCGATCTCAAACCCAGAGGGGATTATCTTGACACCCGCAGTTATATCCCCGGAAGCGTCCTGCGCGGTGCCCTGGCGGAATGGCTCAAGGCAAAGGGAGAAACGGCCAAGATCGCACCTCTTGCGCAGAGCATGCGCTTCGGGAATTTTTTCCCGGCACCAGTGGGGGGCATCTACGCCCTTCCTTTCCCGATGACGGCGTTAGAGTGCAAGCGCAACGGTGGTTTCCGGAATGTACCCCGCGAAGAGTACCGAAAGGCAGGACATGGCATCCGGGACAGCCTATTCATAACTCTGGCGTATGCGGAGTTAGAAAGCCTGGGAGCGCGTTTCCCCGTCCCGATGCTTTTGCGGTGCACCACCCGGAATGGCAAAAGTGAACTCTGTGGAGGACGGATGGAACGCGTCGGCGGTTTCTATATTCACCGCCGGGAAGGATGGGAAAAGGTTTCGGTATCACAGGGCGTGCAGACCAAGGTAGCCCTGAGCCGCCATCGCCGTGCTGCGGAGGAGGGAATGTTGTATCGGGTGGTCGCAGTGCGTCCCAGAGGAGTTTTTGTGGGGCGGATATGGACAGAGGAAGAAGAAGCGATACACACCTTGAAGGAAGCGGTGGAAAAGGTGGGGGTTGGTGCTCTTACCACCCGCGGTTTTGGCCAGGCCCGCCTCAGAGAAATCGATGCTGTTCTCCCCTCGATCCAGGAACGCCTGCGGGACTTTAACCGGGTGCTACGGGAAGTATGGCAGGAACTGGCAGAACTGGCCCGGGCCACGGGAAGCGATGTCCCCGCGGAACCATCCGGAACGTACTTCAGCGTGGATTTGCTCTCCCCGGCGGTGCTGCGCACCACCCAGGGGCTTTCCACCCTCAAGCTCGAGCTTTACCTTGGTGGAAAACTGCTAGAGCCGGTCTTTTGGGCCACGCAACCCGCCTTTGTGGGGGGATTCTCCACCGCCTGGGGCCTTCCCAAACCAACGGCCCTGGGTGCTGCACAGGGGAGTGTGTACGTCTTCCGGGTGGAGGGTAACGAAGAGGCACTTTTACCAGAACTCGAGGAACTGGAAACCCGGGGAGTTGGTGAATCAACCGACGGAGGATGGGGAGAAATTCTGGTTTGTCATCCATTTCACAGGGAGGTGAAGCCGGTATGATGCCGAAGGTAAAAACCATGAGCATTATCGAGGAAAAGTGGCTCGATAGAATCGTTGAGATGGCTCGCGCAACGATGCAAACGGGCAAGGTATTTGGAAGGCTTTGTAAAAATCACGGCTGGCACGAGCGAGAGAAATGTCCAGAGTGTGACAAAAAACACCAGCCTATCCTTCAGAGAGCTCAGCTATCTAACCTGAAGAATTTCGCCGATGCTACCGACTCGGTGCGAGCTTTAGAGCTTTTTATCCGTTACCAGATGGGCCGTAAAGAGAAGACGGGATGGGAGTATCGTCACGGTAGTGGCGAGAGCTTTGGCGATCTTGTAATCCGCGACTTCGACACCCTGGGAAAATGGGCAGAGGAGATAGATCCCGAAGATCGTAAAGCAACACATCTCTGGCTCATTCGCCTCTATACCGGTTTTCTTTCCCGCTGGCACGTGGCAATGGCAGGTGGAGAAGGCGAAGAAGCAGAAGACTTGAAGGAGGGATAAAAATGGCGGATTTTTTCCGATTTGAAAACCGCACCACCATCAAAGCGACGCTCCGCATGGAGACCGCCCTCTCGGTGGGAAGCCGGACATCGTTCCTCCCGGCCGGATCAGACCTTCCGGTGATGAAAACTCCGGAGGGAATCCCCTATATCCCCGGTTCTTCGCTCAAGGGGGTGGTGCGAGCCTACACGGAGCGCCTGCTCCGAACCATGGACACCCTGGAGAAAAAATACCAGGGGCAGAGGGTCTGGGCCTGTGACCCGCTGGACACCAAAAAGTGCTGTGTGCCGGGGGATATAAAGAAAAAACTGTTCCAAGAGGCCAAGGAAGTGGATGCCGAATTCACCAGTTTGTTATACAAAGAATCCTGTACCGCCTGTCGCCTGTTCGGTTCGCCCTGGCTGGCGTCGCGGGTGGCCTTTCAGGATGCATTCCTCCAGAACGCCAGCGAAATGCTTCGCCTCACCGAAATCCGCGACGGGGTGGGCATTGACCGCGACCTGGGGACCGCCAAGACCAACGTCAAGTATGATTTTGAGACCGTTCCCGCCGGGGCCTGCTTTGGGATCACCATCGTGGTCGAAAACGCTACAGGTTGGGAGGTGGGCTTGCTCCTTTTGGCCCTGGAGGCCATGCGCAAGGGTGAGCTACCACTCGGCGGCAAAACCACCCGTGGAGTGGGCTGGGGGAAGCTTGAGGAAATCACGGTACAGCGAATCGAAGAAAGCGACATCCTCCTCTACCTGGCAGGCCAGAAGGAACCCGAAACACTTGACCCCAAAGACCTTATAGGGCAATTTACCGGAGCCTTGCGGTAAGGAGGTGGACAGCGTGCACAAACAACGTTTCAATGTTCTGAAAATGGAGTTTGAACTCAAGCCCAGAGGGCCACTCCTGGTTAAATCGGGAACCATTTCTCCCAATCCTTCCCTTCCCGATATGCAGTTCGTGCGTACCCGCACGCCCGAGGGAGAAAAGGTCTTCATTCCCGGTTCGTCCTTGAAGGGAGTTTTCCGGAGCTTCACCGAGAAGGTCCTGCGCACCATGGACAAAGATCTGGCCTGTGACCCGTTTAAGAAGAATGGTGAGGACAGGGCGTGTGGGCAAAAACTCAAAGATGAGGAGAATGCCGCAAAGATATACAAGGAGTCCTGTCACGCCTGCAAAATCTACGGGAACACCCGCTTGCGGGGGCGCCTTTCCTTCACCGATTTCATGCCCCAGGGGGAAGTGATAACCGAGACCCGCTACGGGGTGGCCATTTCTCGTCTGACAAACGCCGTGGCCTTTGGCCCCTTCGACATGGAAGTTATTCTGGCGGGAACCTTCACCGGCCACCTTATTCTGGAAAATTTTGAAACCTGGCAGGTGGGAATCATCGGGTTAACCCTTCGAGCCATGGAAGAGGGACTGGTCCGGGTCGGTTTTGGGAAAAACCGGGGTTTTGGAGAGGTAACCATGCCCCCGGTTCGAGTTACCGTGGAGATGGCCAAACCCTCCCCCATACCCCCTCAGGAAATCTGGGGTGTGGGGATGTTCATGAAAGAAACGGATACTGCTTCCTATGGATTCCACGAAGAGTACCGCATCACGGGGTTGCCCGAGGGAAAGGAAGAAGACTTGGGCATTTATGTGCGCCGGGAATACACCGGGGAGGAGTGGTCCGCCATGGCCGAAAAAGCCATAGCATGCCTTGGGAACCTTCGGGGAGGGAAAAAGCCGTGAAGGGGTTCGTTTATTCCGGCATCCTTGAAACTTCAGCACTTGAGGTCCTGCAGGAACAACTGGGGTTACCAGCCCGGCTTTCCTGGGACCCGAGTCGCCTTGATTTCTCCCGGGAACTGCGGGAGGAAGGAACGGCTTTTGGCTTTCGGTGTGAACTCCGCTGGCATTTGTGCGCCAAAGGGATGTATCGGGTGCCTCTCCTTGCCGATGAGGAGATTCCCGGAACCCCCCTTCAGCCGGTAGAAGGACCCTGGGAGATGGAGGAAAGGGAAATCCGACTCATCGATCTCCGG
>JABUEZ010000076.1 GCA_013314795.1 Candidatus Profundicultor aquiphilus
GAACCCATCGATTGTTGAGTAAAGATGTGGCCTTTCGAGATCTGGGGCTTTTAATCATCGATGAGGAGCAGCGCTTTGGCGTTTTCCATAAGGAACGCCTGCGGACCATGAAAGCCAGCATTGGTGTTTTGACCCTCACGGCCACGCCGATCCCCAGAACTCTTTATCTCTCACTTTTGGGGATCAAGGACGTGAGTCTTATTGAAACACCTCCTGAAGGGCGAAAGCCGATTACCACTCTGGTATTGCCTCGATCTCGGAAGACCATTCGGGAGGCGATCGAACGGGAGCTGGAGCGGGGTGGACAGGTTTTCTATGTTTGTCCCCGTATCCGGGATCTTTTTCGAGTGGAAAAGGAACTTCGAGAGGCGTTTCCTCACCTTCCCTTTGGCATTGCCCACGGTCGTTTGAAGGTGAAAGAACTGGAAGAGGTCATGAGGGCTTTTTATCAAGGAACGATACCGGTTCTCCTGTGTACTACCATTGTGGAAATTGGGCTGGACGTTCCTCAGGCCAATACCCTCATTGTGGATCCGGCGACGCTCTTTGGATTGGCTCAGCTTTATCAATTGCGGGGACGTATTGGTCGTTTTGACCGGGAAGCTTTTGCCTATTTTCTTTATCCTTCTCATCTTCGTTATGAAGCTCAAGAGCGATTGGAAGCACTGCTTGAATTCAGCACTACTGGTTCCGGTGCTAAACTGGCCATGCGAGATCTTGAAATCCGAGGCGCGGGAAATATCCTGGGTGCCGAGCAGCATGGTTTTATTCAGGACATCGGTTTTTCCCTCTACCTAAGGCTCTTACAGGAAGAAATTGCCCGGTTAAAGGGAGAAAACAAGGAGGAATCGGGTGTCAACCCTCGCCTCTTTTTGAATGTGAACGCCTATATTCCTTCTGCTTATGTCGCGAGTGAAGCGGAACGCCTGCATTATTACCGGAGAATTTGGGAATCATCGAGCCTATCGGATATCCTTTATCTGGAAGAAGACCTTCGGGATCGGTTTGGGCGCTTTCCGGAGGAGGTTGAGAACCTCTTTCAGATTGCAAGGCTGCGCTATTATGCTAAAATAACTCAGATCGAAAGTATTGAAGAAAAAGACGATGGGATATATTTTGAAGGATCTCTGGAAACATTGGGTAAAATTTCTGCAGCCGCAAGGAATCGGATAGAAACGAGGTTACTCATTCAGAACGGTCGGGTGGTGTTGCGTTTTCCAAAGTCGTCACTCGGGGGACTTGTGCAGTTTTTGGAGAGGATGAGCCAAAGTGGATGACCAGAGAAGTAGCGGAGTACTTTTTGAGGAACTTCTTGATATTGTTGCTCGGTTAAGGAGTGAGAATGGTTGCCCCTGGGACAGGGAACAAACCAGAGAAAGTCTCAAGCCCTTGATGTTGGAAGAACTGTATGAGGCCTTTGATGCCATTGACAGGAACGATGAGGCTTCGTTACGGGAAGAACTGGGAGACATGTTGTTACACATTGTTTTCCACGCTCAGATTGGGAGCGAGAAGGGGACTTTTACCATCAAAGAGGTTCTGGCGGGCATTATTTACAAGATGAGAAAACGTCATCCCCATGTTTTTGGAGAACTTCAGGTCAAGGATGTTGATGAAGTTCTGCTTAACTGGGAAAAAATTAAAGATGAGGAACGAAAAGGGGAAGAGGGAATGCTTTCTTCGCTTCCTCGATCTTTGCCTTCCCTTTTGCGGGCTTTTGCCATCCAGTCTCGAGTGGCCAGGGTCGGCTTTGACTGGAAAGACGCCCTGGGAGTCGAGTGTAAAGTGGAAGAAGAATGGAAAGAGTTTCGTGAGGCCTGGAACCATCGGAATCTTGCTCGGATGGAGGAAGAATGGGGAGATCTCGTTTTTGCTCTGGTGAATCTGGCTCGACATCTTGGGATTCAACCGGAAGAAGCATTACGGAAGTCCTGTGACCGCTTCGTGAGGCGGTTTGAATTTATTGAAAAGAGGATAAAAGGTGAAGGTAAGGCATTGGAGGACATGACTCTGGAGGAGATGGATGCCTTATGGGAGGAAGCCAAGAGAGAGCATTTGTAGAGCGAATTACCTGGGATGAGTTCAGGGCGAGGGTCCAGGTGCTTTTGCCGTTATTACAGGGATGGAATCCGGACTGTCTTGTGGCTGTGAACGCGGAAGGAATTCTCCTGAGTGGTCTGGTTAACCGGGTTTTGCAGAAAGAGGTTCGAACTATGAATGTTCAGGAGGAACCCTGGCAGGTTTTGTGGGAAGTGGTGGGTAATTTGAAAGGTAGACGAGTAGCAATGGTTGCAGGACGTTTTCTTTTGGCTTCAACTCAGGAAAAGATTGAGTCGTTTTTGAAAGAACGGGGAGCGCTTTCGATACTGAAGATGGTTATCCTGGGAAGAAAGGGAGACTATTCCTGTTTTCCAGAGAAAAGTGAAGAAACACTGTTGCCCTGGGAGTAACATGCGGCTCGATAAGTTTCTCCAGGTTTCAAGACTCATTAAACGCCGTTCTCTGGCGCAGACGGCATGCCATAATGGTCGGGTGTTGTTGAATGGAAAATCTGCTAAACCTGCTGCTTCAGTAAAGATTGGGGACCAGATTACTCTTCTTTCTCCAAACTGGGAAGTTGAAGTGCGAGTCACGGCTCTTTCGGAGAAGGAAGCGGTGGAACTTTTTGAGCTCATCCGGAAAGAGAGGCGACCTGAAGAGTGAAAGTTGTGGTATGTCCGGACTCCTTTAAAGGGAGCTTATCAAGTATCGAGGCGTCATTAGCAGTACGTCGGGGTCTGGAAGGAGCAGGAATAGAAGAGGTGGTTGAAAAACCCCTTGCCGATGGAGGGGAGGGAACGATTGAGGTTTTTGCTCGGAATAAGGGTGGAGAGAGGATTTCTTACCGGGTTACGGGTCCCTGGGGAGAGGAGGTAGAAGCTTCGATACTGCTTTGGGAGAATACCGCAATTGTAGAAATGGCCCAGGCGGCCGGGTTAATGCTTGTGCCCCCTCATCAACGCAATCCTCGTTTGACCACCACTTATGGTGTCGGGGAACTCCTTGGTAAAGCACTGACCTTGGGTGTGAAACGAATCATCCTTGCTGTGGGTGGGAGCGCTACGACAGATGGGGGCATGGGAGCGCTTCAAGCCCTGGGGGTCCGTTTTCTGGATGCTCAAGGAAGAGAACTTTTTGGTGTAGGGGATAACCTGCTTTCCATTGCTTCGGTTGATTTCTCGGGGATGGTGATGAAGCCCCGGGATATAGAGTTTCTGATTGCCTGTGATGTGGAAAATCCTCTCTGCGGGGAAAACGGTGCTGCATGCGTCTATGCTCCTCAAAAGGGGGCTTTGCCGGAAGATGTGCTTTTTCTGGATATGGGCTTACGGCATTACGCTACGATTTTGCGACAATTTACCGGGGTTTCCGTTGAAGACCTTCCCGGAGGTGGTGCAGGAGGTGGTATTGTTGCCGGGCTTTTTGCCTTCTGGGGGGGACGGATTGTTTCTGGAGCGGAGTTGCTTTTGCAGATTTTTGAAGTTGAACGGGAGGTGAAAGAAGCAACCTGGGTGGTGAGTGGGGAGGGGAAAATCGATCGCCAGACTACCTTTGGGAAGCTTCCCTGGAGAGTAAGAGAAATGTGTATGCGATATGGGAAACCATTAATCCTGGTTGGAGGGATTGTGGAGGAGGATGTCAGCTCTCTTTTTGGCGATCGCGTGGCACTCTTTTCTTTGGCGAGTCGCTGGGAGACAAAGGAGGTAGCTTTTGAACATGCTTTCTTTCGGTTACAAAACCTTTTCTTGAATTTGGGAAAGGTCATGAGAGAGGGAGGGAAAGCCAGTGGAGCGAAAAATTAAGCTCATTTTTCCACAACAGGGGATTACCATAGAAGCGGAGCTGAAGGAGAGCAAATTAGCTCAGAGTATTGCTGCGATTCTCCCGTTTGAGGGGAGGGTGAATACCTGGGGTAAAGAAATTTACTTTCCCATTCCCCTGCGAAGTGATATTATATTCCCACAGGGATTGGTTAAAAAGGGAGATGTAGGGTACTGGCCGGAGGGAGCATGTCTCTGTCTTTTTTTCGGTCCCACACCGGTGAGTTTGAGTGAAGAAGAAATTCGTCCGGCCAGCGATGTAGAAGTTGTTGGACGGCTTTTGGGAGATGTGAGTGTGCTGGAACAAGTTTCTTCTGGAAGCGTGGTAAAAATTGTAAAAGAATAGAAAGGAGCTGATACCATGAGTACCATTTTCGATGTTCACGCTCGAGAAATCCTGGATTCAAGAGGAAATCCCACCATTGAGGTTGATGTAACTCTGGCTTCAGGAGCCTTTGGAAGGGCAGCAGTGCCTTCTGGGGCTTCAACCGGAACCTTTGAGGCGGTGGAGCTTCGTGACGGAGAGAAAAATCGTTATTTGGGTAAAGGCGTAAAAAAAGCGGTTTCTAACGTCAATGAAGTCATCGCCCCGGAAATCATTGGGCTAGATGCTCTGGACCAGGCTTCTATCGATAAAACGCTCATCGAACTCGACGGAACTCCCAACAAAGGGAAGCTTGGTGCCAATGCTATCCTGGGGGTTTCCTTAGCGGTGGCCAAAGCAGCGGCCGATTACACTGGTCTTCCTCTCTACCGGTATATTGGAGGGTCGAATGCTCGGGAAATGCCGGTGCCACTCATGAACATTTTGAACGGTGGGAAGCATGCCGATAGCTGTGTGGATATCCAGGAGTTTATGATTGTTCCCTGCGGAACCAGCTCTTTCTCGGAAGCACTCCGGATGGGAGCCGAGACTTTCCATGCGTTGGCTAAAGTTTTGAAACGAAAGGGGTATTCCATCGGGGTGGGGGATGAAGGGGGGTTTGCACCGAATCTTCGTTCTTCAGAGGAAGCCCTGGAGACGATTATCGAAGCCATTCAGCTGGCTGGATATGAGCCTGGAAGAGATATTTTCCTGGCACTTGATCCTGCTGCTTCGGAACTTTTCCGGGATGGTATTTACGTTTTTGAGCGGGAAGGGACCCGGAGAAATGTTGAAGAGATGGTGGAATTTTACCAGACGCTGGTGGAGAAGTACCCCATTGTTTCCATTGAAGATGGGCTGGCAGAAGAGGACTGGGAAGGCTGGAAGAAATTGACCTTTGCGCTGGGTGAAAAAATCCAGATCGTCGGTGATGACCTTTTTGTGACCAATAAAGAGAGACTTTTGCGAGGTATTGCCGAAAAATCCGCCAATTCTATTCTGATCAAGCTCAACCAGATTGGAACACTGACCGAGACTCTGGAAACCATCGAGACAGCCAAAAAAGCCGGATTTACCTGTGTGGTTTCGCATCGTTCTGGAGAGACCGAAGATGCCACCATTGCCGATTTAGTAGTGGGGTGCAATGCCGGTCAGATTAAAACCGGTTCGCTCTGCCGTTCGGAAAGGATTGCCAAGTACAATCAACTTCTGCGCATCGAGGAAGACCTGGGAAGTGCAGCAATCTTTAGAGGAAAAGACGTTTTCAAATCGCTCCGTGCTTAGGGGTGATTTGAAGAAATTAATATTCGTGGCGTTTCTGGCGCTTTTCTTTTTTGGCCTTGCATTGCGGACCAGCGAGAAAATTGTTTTGTATTTCCGGTTGGAACAAGAACTGCGGGAACTTTCTTCTCAGGAAGAGGCGTTACGTCAAGAAATCGGTGAGTTGCGGAAAGAACGACAATTTTTAGAAGAGGACTGGTATATCGAAAAGCTGGCTCGAGAGAAACTGCGCCTGGTCAAACCAGGGGAGATCCTGGTTCGAGTCATCGAGGAGTAGGAGAGGTTTCTTTCTCCTACTCCCGTGAGAAAGAGGAGGACCACACTGTGGAAGAGGTCAGATTACGGGAAGAGTTGGTTCAGTATGGAAGAAGAATTGTACAGCGGGGTTTGGTGGTTGGACCAGGGGGAAACCTGAGCGCTCGTTTCGGGGAGTACATGCTTATTTCTCCCAGTGGTTTTGCCTTTGACGAAATGTGTCCCGAAGATTATGTCAAAATTTCACTTCAAGATGGAAAAGTAATCTCAGGAGGGAAACCTTCTTCAGAGATTTTGATGCACTGGCTGATCTATCTTGAGCGTCAGGATGTGATGGCTGTGGTGCACACTCATCCCCCTTTTGTTCTGGGCGTTACTGGTGGTGGAGGCACCATTCAGCCTATGTTTCCTGATTTTGTGGCCTATCTTGCGAGGACCACAATTCTTGACTACATCACACCCTGCACCATGGACCTTGCAGAGGCCGTTCGGAATGCTCTTCGAGACGCCGATGCGGTACTTCTTCGTAATCATGGCCTGGTTACAGTGGGTTTGACGCTGAAAGAAGCGTATTATCGCACAGAAATCATGGAAGAAGCCGCCCGGATTACGGCGGTCAGTAAAATTTTCGGCAATCCCCGCGTTCTGAGCGCCAGAGAGTGCGCCGACATCCTTAATCTTGATGCCGAAAAGTACCGCCAGGAACTGGTTAGAAAAGGTCTTTAGACCTGTTGCAGTTTTTCTGACCACTGGATGTGGTTTTCAATGGCTTGCATACAGAGGTAGCAGAGGTTAATTTCCCGATCTAATCCAACGGAGATATGCCAGTCTGCTTCGCGACCACAGAGGTCACAGAGGATGAAGAACTGCATAATCGGTTCCCGAAAATAACCAAAGTTTTTCAAATACCTGGCGATTTCCTCTTTGGTTTTCATCTAAACATCCTCCTTTATAAGGATAAAACCATGGAGAGGGTGAAGTATTCCTCGACTTTTTAAATCTTTTTGTTTTGTGCGTTTTAAGATGGTATATTTTTTTATATCTGCTTGGTACGCTGTGTATTCGAAAGGAGGTTTGGGCGATGAAAAATGAACTTATAGGTGGTATGGGGCGCATCTTGAACCAGATTCCGGAAGAACTCAGGAGAATTTGGGAAGAACTTTTGGTCAGTCTTGCCCAGTACTGGGGAACTCCCGAATTTGGAGAGAAATTGAAAGAACCAGTTCGGGAAATTTTGAGGTTGTCTGATACCGAGACTATTGGTCATGTTCTGGATCTCGCAAAAGAACAGGTAATGGATTTCCCCAGGGAGGATTTAATGAAGTATCTTCTCCAGGTTGCCAGAGAAATGATCATCGAAAAGGAAACCGCTATTGCAGAATTACGCGAAGTGCTTTCAGAGTTGGCAACCCCCACGATTCGAGTGTGGAAAGACGTGGTCCTTGCACCTCTTATCGGTTCTCTGGATAGCGAAAGAGCACAGAGCATGGCAGAAAAAGTGTTGAATTTTATTTCTGAGACCAGAGCACGATTTGTCATCATCGATGTCACCGGGGTTCCGATCATCGACACCATTGTGGGAGGGTTTTTGATCGAAACTTTTAACGCCATTAAGTTACTGGGGTGTGATGTGGTACTGGTGGGTATCAAACCGGAAATCGCCCATACTCTGGCAAAATTAGGGATCGATTTTAACATGGTGATAGTCAAAAGAGACCTGGAGTCTGGCCTCAGGTATGCGATAGAAATGACTCGCGATTAGAAGGGGTCAAAAAGGGATGGATAGCCACAAAGTTGTTTCCTCGATCAAGGTTGGACATTACCTTATTGTTCCCGTTCAAATATGTACTGATCCAGAGTTTCGTTCGCAAGCCCCCTGTTCTTGTTTTTCGGTGAGTTATCCCAGGGAATACCGGAAATGTCCCAAAGGACCTTAAGATGAGGGAGGACTCGATCAAGGAGAAGGACTGGGAAAGCTCCCAAAGCAGGATGCACATCGTTTTGCAGGGATAGGAGAACCTCCATGGGAGTTCTCCCTCTCATCCCCCTTCCAAAGTGAGGGCGCCTGAAGTTGTAGGTGAGTATCCATTCCTGGGCCATGCTGAGGAAGGTGTGCTTGGTGGTGGTCTTTCCCAGATTCAGGGCATAGAATTCCTCATCATCAGTTCGGTGAGAACGTTCCACAAAGGTGTTCACCGTCTTCTCCCGAGGCGGGATGGCAAGGAGAGTTACCCCCAGGGGATCAAAAATGTATCGCTGCATGAGGAGCCTTTTTCTTGAGTTCCCCAATCCTCCAAATTCGGTACCATTGTCAGTCTGGAAGAGGAGTTGCCTTTGTACCCCAAAGGAACGGAGCCAGAAGGTGAGAAGGAGGAGAAAGGCACAACCACTCAAAAAGGAGAGTTCATGGGCATAGGCAATGAAGCGGATTCTGGTGCGCACCTCACAGGCGGTGAACTGATACCTGGGAAGCCTCTCCCTGAAGATGGATGCGTAGGCAGAGGGAGGAAGGGCTTTCTGGTCGGCAATGTCCTTCACATCGATCTGCCAGAACTCCAAGGGTCGAAAAGCGGCAAGATTCACCCCGTATCTCGTTCCACCATTTCCTGTGCGGTACTTCCTGCACCGTATGGAGTGACGTCTGAGGATGTTCCGGATGGTGGAAGGAGAAAGAAAGACCCCATGGGCTCGAGCCAGGGCGACACCGAGTCTTTTGGGACCAAAGTTCGTGGCTTGGGCCATGGTGGTTACAAGCTCTTCCAGGTGATGGG
>JABUEZ010000077.1 GCA_013314795.1 Candidatus Profundicultor aquiphilus
GCACCCCCTGGTTGTTGCCGAAGAAAACGGTCTGGTGGTGGCCTGGGCATGTCTGAGCCCTTATTCTGACCGGGAAGGATATCAGTATACGGTATCCGATTCCATTTACGTCAGAGAGGAATTCCGCCGCCAGCGTATTGGCTACGAGTTGTTGAGCTACCTTTTGGAGGAAGCCAAGAATCTGGGTTATCACTCGGTGGTGGCCTTTATAGCTCGGGAAAACATTCCCAGCATAAGGCTTCATGAAAAATTGGGATTTGAATTGCGGGGCATCCTGAAAGAAGTGGGGTTCAAATTTCAAAAGTGGGTCGATATTTGCATTTACCAGAAAATGATCTGACCCTTTGACCAGGGGGGATTGCTTTTGAAAAACCGGGAAATTCTGGAAAAGAAGTTTTCCAAAAAAGAAGTCAAACACCGACCTGGCAAAGAAGGGAAAGACCTATTTTACATTGAGACTCCATCGGTGATCAAACGCCTGAATGAAGCCTTCGATGGAGAATGGTCTTTCGAGATCAAAGAAAAGGAAATCGACCTGACCCGGGGTTACATCTGGGTTCTGGGAAGGTTGACCTGCGGAAATATTGTCAAAGAACAGTTTGGATTTAAAGCTTTTGCTCCAAACCACGAGAAGGGTTTTCCCGATTTCGGCGATGACCTCAAGGCCGCCGCATCAGATGCGCTCAAAAAATGTGCCACACTCCTTGGAGTGGGTCTTTACCTCTATGAAGAAGAGGAAGAAGGGCCCTCTCCCACCCGGCCAGCGTCGGAGAAACAGAAACAGTTTATCCGGAATCTTTTAAAAACCAAAGGGAAAACCATGCCTGAGGAAACTCTGGCAAAACTCACCTTTGAAGAAGCTTCAAAACTTATCGACAGGTTGAAAAACGAAGAAAGCAATTAAAAGGAGGAGAGAGCAATGGCGTTCTGGGGTCGATTATTTGCGTTCCTTCTGGGATTACTGCTTGTTTTGATTGCTATGGGCATCACAATGGTTGTTTTTAACCTTGTCCCGGTCCTCGTGATTCAGGAATGGATCACCTCTTTCTACCTTTTCTTCCACACCAATTTCCTCTTCCGCATCCTGGGAATCTTCATCATTGCTGCTTTCGTCGTTGTGGCCTTTTTCCTATTTCGATTCCTCATTTCAAGAAAAGAAGAGTCCATTACCTACGCTACTGGTGAGGGAGAAATTCGAATTTCTTTTGAGTCCATCAAAGCCCTGGCACAGGAAGCCCTGAAAAGCTTTAGCGAAATCATTCTCGTAGAACCAAGAGTGGAAAAAATAGGCAATAACCTGATTCTTAACCTTTCTCTAGCGGTAAAACCGGAAACCTCGATTCCCGATTTCTCCACTGCGGTGAAAAACAAAGTCCGGGAACGGATTGAACGCCAGACGGGAGTTACCCTCTCTGATATCCGACTTTCCATCGATTTGAAAAAAGAAGAGGGAATCTAAATCCAAAAGGCAAGAAAACCGAAACCTCGAAGGTAAAAGAGAAGCACCACTACACCCAGAGTAACCAGGGTAATGATTTCCTTTTGAAACACAACTTCCCAGGAGAATGGTTTTTTCTTGCCCTGATATGGAGTCAAACGGAAAAGAAAACGGGGAACCTCGTTTCTATAGCTTTGATAGATATGCCCAAATTTCTTTTCCAGGAATGCCTCTTCAGCCCTTACAATAGAACCATAAAGCACAACAAAAGCCATCCAGAAGAGAAAGACCACCCACCAGAGACCGGAGAGAAGCACAATACCCGTACCGATAACACCATTGGCCAGGTAAAGAGGGTTTCGAGTGTACGCATAAGGACCACAGGTGGTGAGTTCCTCCACATCCTCTTCCATGGCCTTCCGGTAATTTTTGATATATCCCACTGCCCAGATGCGCAAGGCCTCACCAAATCCCATCAAAAAGAGTCCGTAAAGAAAATGGACTTTCTGGGGATGAGCAAAAAGAAAAAGAACCAAACCCAGAACCCCCCAGATTACCCCCCGACGGGGAAAAAGTTTTTCACCAGCCCTCACTAAAACCGCTCCACAATTCTCCATAATTCATCCTGAGGACAGCTTTGGATTTCTCGAACCCGGCCATCCCCATATCGTACAACCATTCGAGGTTCACCGGTTACTTTACCAATTTCAAACACCGGAATGGATGCCTCCCGCAGGGCTGTTATAATTTTCTCCGGAAAAGGCGCAAAAACAAGAAGAGTACCACTGGAAATAAGACAAAGGGGGTCAATGGCAAAATACTGCGCAATGGCTCTTGTCTCCGGAAAGACAAAAACTTTCTCTTCCTCAATTTCAAACCCCAGATTCTGTCCTGCACACACCTCCCACAAGGCTCCAAGAAGCCCCCCTTCGGTGACATCATGAAGGCAGTGAGGATGAAACATAGTGACAATTCGCGCCTCCTGAGCCACGTTCATCATATGGAGGAATGACCTTGCTTTTTCCACCAGTTCTTTCCCCAATTTCCCTTCGAGTTCTTCGCCTTTTTCCCAAGCAAGGATGGCAGTACCCTCAATGCCCACACCTTTGGTGATAAGGATTGCATCTCCAGGACAAACTCTGGTTACATCAGGAAAATTGTTATTCGCTATTCTTCCCAGACCTACACAGTGCACCAGAGGCTTCCGTACCACCTGGGAAATTTCGGTATGTCCTCCCAGAACCGCAATGTTCAGTTCCCGACACGATATATCAATCTCCTGCATCGTCTTCTCGACCATTTCAAGAGTGCTTTCAGGAGGAAAAACAAGGCTTACTAGCACCGCCAACGGTTCTGCACCGCTACAAACCAGGTCATTGACCACCACCTGCACCGCAAAAAAACCCAGGAAATCAGGGGCACCCGTGATGGGATCACAGGTCACCGCTACAAGGTCCTTCCCCAGACGCAATACTCCACAATCTCTCCCCAGTCCTGCTCCGTGCAGGACTTCATTCCTCTCTGAACCCCGAAAGGGTAGTACCACCTTCTCAAGAATGGTCGGTGAAAGCTTTCCCAGTTGCACAGCTTACACACCTTCTTTTTTCCCCGCTGTAATTTTCCCCTTCATCCTGGCACCTTTATCAACATAAATGGTCTCTGCCTTGATTTCTCCTTCAACCGAACCGGTAGCATCAAGGTAAAAAAAATGCACCCGGGCAATTCCCTGAAAATTTCCCTCTACATAGAGGCACTCCGCCTCAACCTCGGCAATGGTTCTGGCTCCCCCAGCAATAACCACCACCGGGCTTTTGACGGTACCTTTGACCTTTCCCTCCACTCGCACCAGGTTTTCGGCAATAATTTCCCCTTCAAAAGACAGATGAGGAGGGAAAAGCACATCCACGGGCAATTTGAGAAAAGAGTGGTTAAAAACCTTTTGCCCCTTACGAAATCGCAACGCCTGAAACCGGGAAAGAATCGCCTGACAATTCATCAATTCATTATACTGGATAAAAGGCCATAAAAAAAGCCCCGGGATTATCCCGGGGCTTTACTTTTACAAAAGTTACTTAGAAGGAAACGGAGAGTTCTGCAGTGATGGTACCAGCACCGTCGATGATATCGCCCTGACCAAAGTCGTCACCAGCATCCCAGGTATTGAGTTCATAACTGACAGTAAGAGTGGTATTCTCGGCCATGTCCCAACCAAGTTCTGCCAGGACGCTGTATACTGGAGCGCCAGCGGCCGGAGCACTATCATAACGACCTTCCACAGTCAGCGTGGTGTTCTTGTCTAACCACTTGTAATCCAATTTCCCAGCAAGAGTAAAGGCTGCAGCAGCCATATTGTATTCGCCGCCAACTGAGATGTATGCTTCGTTGTTTTCGCTATCGAGGTCAAGCGGGTAGTTCAGATATGCTCCATACACAGTGATACCATTGGTCAAAAGGTCATAGGTGACTTTAATCTTGCCTTCTTCACCCTCTGCAGGCTCTTCTGGAACATAGGTAATCGTACCGCTTACTTCGTTCGTTGTGGCTACGTTAGCCAAAGTCTGGGCATAATCGTACTCGACATCCAAAGTCCATTTCTCTGCAGCATCTTCGCCAGAGAGATCAAAGCTTGCCGCCACCCCAAAGCCAAGTTCATTGGCATCGAAACCGCTGGGCGAAGCAGCAGAGGTAGCCGGGGTGAATCCAGCGGTGACATAGTGACCATCAAGAGTAATTGTTACGTCTTCCGTTGCTTTGATTGCCACTTCTCCAGCCACACCGTAAGAACCGCTCAGCACCCCGTAGGCACCTTCGATGGTAAGTTTCACATCAGACTCATCGAAATCGGTCCAAGCATCAGCGCTGATGATAAGATCAGAATTGGCGTTCCAGAGCGAAGCGCCTTCCGGCATCCAGGTCACACCAACCCCGACCTTTTCCCATTCAGCTCGGACACTGTACCAATCATTGGGTGCAGCAAGGGCTTTCCAGGTAATATCGCTGTCCTCGGGAGCATACTTGACATAAGCACCCTCGAAGTCCAGATCATAATCGCGGTCATCATCGGGGTCATCAGGCTGATAGTCACCAAGGACCAGACCCAAGCCGATTTTACCAAGTCTCTGATCTCCAGCTTTCACGTACCACTCATCTTTCTGGTACTCGATATAGAAGTTATCAGCACTGACTGAAGGCGTCGAGAACGTGTCATCAATGGTCAAATCAACCCCAGCAGTGGTGTATTCGTTGATTGTTGCGGCAATATACAGAGTGGTCGAGTCACTGAAGCTGACATTGGTTTTACCCGCAGCGGTGGGTAGGAATGCTTCCCAAGTAGAAGTGAATTCTCCGGTGACCTTTACGGGTTCGGCGTACTTCTCGAGTTCAGCCACTCTGGCTTCCAGAGCTTTGATGGCTTCGCTGTTTTCACCCACAACCTTCTTCAGGTCGTCCACGGTGACACCCAGATTCTTTAATTCATCGGCAAACTCTTTAATCAGTTTTTCCAGAGTAGCCAGATCTTCCTGGGTGGCAAAGCCAGCCTCGTCAATCTTGCTTTCGAGATACCCGATAGCCCGAGCAATGGCCATGGCGAATTCATAACGAGTTAACGCCCGATTGCCACCAAAGGTTCCATCGGGGTATCCAATGATGACTCCCTTGGCTGCCAGGCTCTGAACCGCATCGTAGGCCCAGTGATTCAGAGGTACATCAACAAACGGGTTTGCCAGAGCAGGAAGCGCAAAGGCAAACACCAGCACTAACGCTAACGCCAGTTTCTTCATGTTCAAACCTCCTTGGTCGTTTTGGTTTTTTGCGCTTTCCACCTCACCAAGAAGGTCTATAGAGAGTATCCCTGTTTCCTCTCTGTTCGCCCCTTCTTTTCGAGGTTTCCAGCTTCTATCACTCATCCTTCCTCCCTGGGTCACCAAGTCTGCCTTTTTCACCTCCTTTCTCTCACCCGGGAGAGAGGACAGGATAGCCTACTTCATCCTTTCTATACTATACGTCAAAAATACTTTTTTGACTACTCCTATTCTAAAAAATTTTACGATTTTTTTCAACTCAGTAACCGGGGGTGGCCATGGTTTCGTCATCAAGGTAAAAACTTCGATCAAAGGGAACCCTCCCAATCACCACCGGTTTTGGTTCCTCTATAGCTTCACAGCGGATAAAACTGGAACGGAACCAGTCCACATCGGCTGGGAGCGGCAAATCAACGTCTAAGAGCCGACGCATCATGGTTCGGTCGTAGAAATTTTCATCAAACTGATTGTCGCTATCTGGATAACTGCTGAACCTTCGAAGAATGTCTGTGATCACGAAATTCATTTCCAGAAGCACTTTTTCAATATTGTACCACTTGCGCCAGGACGACTCAATGGTGGTCAGCCCAAAGTAAAGCACTCCTCCTTTTTCCAAAGCCTGAGCACCCCGGGAAAGGGTGGTGATAAGACCCCTTTCGCTTTCTACCGGGTCGGTGATAAAGACCTGGAATGCATGGTCTTTCAGAGGATAGGGGTCGGCCACATTATAGGAATAGACCTCAATACGGAAACCGTGCTCTTTGGTTCGATTCTCGATAAATTCCACCAGCCTTGGGTCGATTTCAAGCACCGTGATTGATTCCGGAAGACCGGTAGCAGCCAGCGCCAAACTGAAGAGGTCATCATCACCGACAATGAGAATTTTCTGCCTCTCCAGGTCACCCCGTTCATAAAGAAAAGAAATCCGGGCAAAGATGTCTTCTTTGGTCATGAATCCCTGATCAAAATCAAGGTTGGGAAGTGGCCGATCTGTCACAAGCTGAGCGTAAAAGGAAAAGGCTTCCTGGAAACGTAACGGATCATACCCTCCCCGGCAATGGCCACAGGTCGCACTGCCATAAGGAGAAAGAGCATGACTCCGCATTTTACCTTTCTCGGAAAGTTCAAATTTTCCATTTCGGTATACCACTATGCCCTCTTTCAATAGTTCTTTCAATCGCTCCACAAACCCACTGATGTGTTCATCCTGTTCATCCAGTAATCGCCAGAAACTCTTAGGGTTTTCTTTCAGTGAACGCAGAATCTGTATTTCGTACCGATTCATCTCTCTCCACCCCTTCTTCATTCAGTCTACCGGTAACGGAGAAGATATTTTAGCATCTCATCCCAGGATGTGGAAGAAGCAAAAGAGAGTGTATCATACTTGGAATCGTAGGATTTATAAGGGAAATACACACTCAGCCCTCCCAGGGATTTACCCAGGTTATTCCGCTCGTAAAAGACCACCTGAGTAAGAGCATTTCGTGCTAACCCCGCTTTTTCCCGGACCGTTAAATCCTGAATGGTAGGCCAGCCATGCCACAGTTCCAAAAGGCTTCCCAGGTCTATAAAGTCATAATCGCCAAAATACAATGCCTGATCACTGAGGTAAAGATAAAGGTTGGGAGGAGTCATAGAATCGCTTAACACCGCCTGTGCCAGGGCATCTAAACTATGGGTTAAATTTGCCACCGCCTTGAGGTCAATGGCCGACTGTGTCACACTCACTCGTATATACGAATCGACATAGGTGTCTATGATAGCCCTTGCAAGTTCCTTTTCTCCCATGGAAGGGGAGCTCACCAGCATTTGTAAAAATCCCGCATAATCCCATCCCTCCCCGGGTACAAACTCCTCCGAGGTAACCATGACATTGGCATAGTTCCGCACTTCATAAGCCACTTCCACCATGGCCATGAGGCAGGCATCCATTCCCAGAAGGTCAAGGTTCTTCCCTATGAGAGACTTTATCTGCGAAAGCGCATAAGCCAGTTGCGGAATGGTGATGGCATTACCGGTGGAAAAATCAAAAGAAATATCCCTCTTCCGGAAACCACCTCCGTGATTCCAGAGGATGAGCGCATATCGCGAGGCCGGATATTTTTGAACACAAAACTGAACAAAATCGATAAGATTTCGATAATCACCCATGTCAACATTACCGAGAGACCCCAGAACCGGAGAGGTAATCTGGGAAGGATTGGTATCTCGATTGACAAAATAGCGATACGTTCCCTCCCCCGGGGTGTCCATTTGCACAACAACATTCACTCTTTCTGTAGAGCCCACCATCTCCATGGAATTCAAATCCTGCCAGGCATCTTGCGCCAGGTCATTATCCCCATTCATAAAAACCATGACCGTCCAGTCACTGGCTTTGGTGGAGGGAGAAGGGACGGTAGGGAAAAAGCATCCTGAAAAAAATAGAACCCCCCCTATAAGAAAAAGAAAAAATCCCAGCCATTTTTTCATCTTCGCACCTCGATTTCTACCCTCAGGATATCGCTTGAGGCATTACCAGTGTCGGCCGAAGCATCCTCCCGGGAAACATATGACTGAGAACCAAGACGCACGGTAAAGTAATTCCCCAGTGAGTCGAGGATGTTACCTCCTTTATCAGTCGTAACCACCATCACGTCCAAGGTGGAAGGCTTTCCCAGGTCTGAAAGATCCACATCCATTTTCATGATTGATCCAGAAACAGAACCCCCGGAAAAAAATCGTTCTTCCCCATTCGGATTCCGGAGGTAAAAGTTATTGCCAGCCCAGCGCAAAACGTAGAAACCACTCCATTCCGCAGGATCCTTTTTCGGCCCGGTCAAAACATTCCCATCGGTATCAAGCGCCACCAGGTACTCTACACCTGAGTCCACGTTCCCACGCATGGTCAGGGTAATGACAATCTCGCTTCCCGTCCCCCAGGTCGGTTGCTCCCCCCTGGCACATCCTGACACAAAGAACACAAGCAGTCCGAGAATCAAGACCACCTTGATTCTCTCCATGATATCATCCTCCCAATTTGAATTTCTGGCCAGGAAACACCTTGAGCCCGTATTCCAGCCAGAAGGTTTTCGCCGACTGGTCATAATAGAGACTGATCTCCCGGCAGTGCAGATCCCGGGCCAGGCGAACCTGTAAGGCGTCAAGTTCCCCCTCTTGAAAGTCCCAAACCCCTTCAAGCCCTATATTCCACTCCTTGGATACAGGCCAGGAAATGGAAAGACTCATCCCCTTCCACTCGGCACTCTCAAAATTGTAATTCCCCTTAAGAGTTACCT
>JABUEZ010000078.1 GCA_013314795.1 Candidatus Profundicultor aquiphilus
GTTGCCTTCTCTTTCAATCGCGCCCGCTGGATGACCCCAAAACGATGTTGCTCATCGACGATCACCAGCCCCAGGTCACTGAAAGCGACCTTCTCTTCGATGAGCGCATGTGTGCCAATAACCAGATCCACTTTTCCCGCACGGATTTCCTCAAGAAGCATTTTCTTTCCCCTGTTTGTTCCCCCCTTTAATAACTCTACCCGTACCCCCAGAGAGGCCAGAAGGTCTCTGGAACGGAAATAATGCTGTTCCGCCAGAATTTCAGTGGGAACCATAAACGCCACCTGCTTGCCAAAGCCAATTACGTGCAATGCACTGAGAAGCGCCACAATGGTTTTCCCTGAACCAACATCACCTTGAATGAGACGATTCATTACTTTACCGCTCGTAAGATCATTAACAATCTCCCCATAAACTCTCTTTTGGGCTCCCGTTAGCCCAAAAGGCAGTATCTGGAGGAACTTTTCCACAAGTGGTGCCCTTGCCGAGCACGGTTCAACCTGAATAGTGTCCATAAAAAGACGTCTCATTTTGAGGCTCAGCGCAAAAAGCAAAAACTCTTCAAAAATAAGGGCAACATGCGCTCGACTTCGACGACTATTCAATCCCTCTTCCCAAACGCTGGGACAGTGAAGTTCATGAATAGCTTCTTTTTTGGTAGGAAAACCGTGTTTTTCTCGAATCGTAACCGGCAATACTTCCTCCACCAGGGACAAAAAGTTGTCCAGAGCAAAAAGAAGAATAGACCTGAGTCGTTTCGGATTTAGCCCCTCCGTAAGACTGTAGACTGGGATAATTCGGTCAAATTGTACCGAACGCCCGTCACCAATTTGAAAATCAAAGTTGGCTGTTTCCCAACCCTGAGCAGAACGTTGAAAATTCCCCCACAGGATCACCGATATTCCCTTACGCAAAACCTGGGCAAGATAATCCCGGTTAAAACAAACCAGAGTCACGGTTCCAGTGTCATCACGCACCACAATCTTCAAAAGCATGCCTTTCCGGGTATTCTGTCTCCTGTGGGCCACGACTATCCCCTGAACGGTTTCTATGGATTTCCCCGTCAGTTTCCCAATAGGTTTAATTTCACCCCGGTCCCGATAGGTTCGAGGGAAAAAATAAAGGAGATCCTCTACAGTATGAATCCCAAGACGATTCAGCTTCTTCTCTAAAGCTGGGCCAACTCCCTTGAGGTATCGCACTGGCTGATGAAGATCAATATGTGGCGTCTTTATAACCGGTTTTGCGGGAGAAGATACGGTTACTTTTCCGTTCACAAAATTTTCGATCCTGGAAAGCAGTTCCCGCTTTTTCGTTATTCCCAGCTCGGGATATGTTTCAAGAAGAGGCACAAACTGCAAAGCTTCTTTATCCCCCCTCTGGATTAACCAGCCCTTAAGGAAAGAGGAAAAACCGCCGATGACGGATGTATCGTCAAGTTTTTGCTTCTCCCGATTGAGAATTTTCAGAATCAGATTTTTCTGGTCTACTTCCATGGTTCATCAGCCCTTCCTATTTTAGCGATAACCCAAAAGACAAACAAGAAACTCCGTTTCAACGGATTCCAACAAAAGGCTTGCAGTCCACCTTAAAAACTGTTATATTTTCATCGCTATTGCAAAATGCTCAAGAAGGTGAGAAAGATGGCTAAATGCGAAATCTGTGGTAAAACGGTGGTTTTTGGACACAAAATCAGTCATTCCCACAAAGTCAGCCAGCGAATCTGGCGTCCCAACATCCAAAAGGTAAAGACTCTGGTTAACGGCAGAGTGGAAAGAATTTCAGTGTGCACCTCCTGTCTCAAGGCAGGAAAGGTGAAAAAGGCATAAGACACCCCGCCCACTCAAGCGGGGTGTCTTCCCTCAAAAAACCTGGATCATTTCTGAAAGCCGTCTAACTCTTTCTTTGATTTCCTCTTTATGAGAAAAAATTAAAGACCCGGCGACAATGATAGAGGCCCCCTGAGAAGCCAGAAAAGCAATGTTTTTCTCATTTACACCTCCATCAATCTCGATATCGGTGGAAAGACCTTTTTCCCGAATCTTCCGTCTCAGAACGGCAATTTTTTTCTCCATACCGGCAAGAAACTTCTGTCCTCCAAATCCTGGGTTCACGGTGAGCAGAAGAACAAAGGCAAGCCTTTCCAGAACATGATCGATCATCTCAAGAGGCGTTCCTGGACAGAGCGCCACACCGGGTTTCAATGCTCGGTTCTCGATTTCGTGAATGACCGCATCAAAATCCTGCACCGCTTCGACATGAAAACTGAGCATGTCAGCTCCAGCCTGAGCAAAATCCCCGATATAAGAACGAGGATTGGAAATCATGAGATGAACATCGAGAATAGCTTCGGGAAGGATTTTGCGAACAGCCTCAACCATCAGGGGACCAAAGGTCAGGTTGGGAACAAAATGCCCATCCATCACATCGATGTGAATAATCTCTGCTCCCCCCTCTCTTGCCAGAAGGAGCTCTTCCCGAAGACGAGAAAAATCGCAGGATAGAATTGAAGGTGCCAGCTTCGCCATCTTTTTCTCCCTTCGTATTATTCCAAGGCTTTTTCCCAGTAATAGTACCCGTTGAGGAAAATAACCACTTTGCCCTTACCCTTCGTCGGCGCAGAAAACTCCACCAGTTCCCCTCCCTGATGCGTTTTCTCGTAGAGAACTCTTTCCCCCAGTTCATCACTGGCCACAACTTTAACCTCAATAGGAACTCGAGAATCGGGCAACACAAAGCGTAAACTCAACTCTTTCGTCCCGGAAGCAATTTGAGAACTGGTTGACTCTTGAGCACGCTTACTGACCCATAAGTTGATACTTTGCCCCGCTTCAACTTCTTCTCCAGGCAAAGGATTTTGGTCAACAATAATCCCTGCCCGTCGTTCTCCGGCCGGTACTTCCTCCACCGTACCGACGCTCAGTCCCTCCTGCGCCAGAAGTATTTTTGCTTCTTCAAACCTCAGTCCAACCAGGTCAGGGACTTTCACCACCGCCTGCTCTCCCAGGATTTCGCTCCCTTTACTGACCAGGAGATTCACTTTTTCTCCCTGAGAAACTTTACTTTGTGGAGGCGGATTTTGAGAAATCACATATCCACGGGGAATACGGTCATGAGTTGCCTCAACCACCCTTCCCAGTTGAAGACCACTCTCACGCAAGATTGTCTCAACTTCCTCCAGCTTCTTTTCTCTCAGATCAGGAACCACAGATACACCACTCGAAGAAACTCCACCCTGAGCAACTGCAGTCCCTCCCCCATTAACGACTACCCAAACCCGGCTACCCTTTTTCACCTTACTCCCCGGTTGGGGGTCCTGACTTAACACCAAATTCAACGGTGATTGAGGATCATATTCCAACTTTTTCACTTCCACCTGTAAACCCAGCCGGGCCGAGTTATTAATCACTTCGATCAAGTTCTGATTTCGAAAGTCTGGGAGCGTGACTGTTCCCCCCTCCAGGTACCACTGAAAGAAAACCAGGCTCAAATAGCCACTCAAAGATAACCCCAGGGCAAAAAGGAAAATATACGCAACCCCCCTGGCAAAGGAAGACAAACCATTGACATTTTTCACATTTTTCTGATTTTTTATTTTTTCTTCCATACCATTACAAAAAACCCATCGTTTCTTAACCGGTGAGGGAGGATAAATACACCCCCATCCCGAGTGCGATTAAGGAAGGGGAGTACTTTACCGGGTGCGGTCATCTCTTGCCCAACAACCCTTTCAAACCTGCCCCCTGTTTGCGCTTCAAATTTTCTCACCACTTCTTCTGTTTCTTCCACGCTCAGAGTACAGACACAATACAATATTATACCTTCTCTTTTTACCAAACGAGAGGCCGACAACAACAAATGAAGTTGCTTTTCAGCCAGTGCTTTCACCGTATCCTGACTGATCCGTTCTAAAATTTCAGGGTGCCTGCGCAGCGTCCCCAACCCGGAACAGGGAGCATCGAGAAAAACCCGATCCGCACTCCCCAAAAACTCTTCAGGTGGCCTTAAAATATCCACCACTGCCGGAATAATACTCTTTATCCCCATACAGGATATGAAATGCTCTAACGTCTCAATCTTTTTGGGGTTCTGATCCCAGGCCAGGATCTCACCCCTATCCCCCATCAGTTGAGCAAAAGCAGTTGATTTACCCCCTACCCCACAACACAGGTCAATCACTCTTTCTCCTGGAGAGGGACTAAAGAGAACGGTCACCATCTGTGACCCTACGTCCTGGGGATAGAAAAACCCCTCCTTCCATTCCGGAAGGGCAAACAATTCCGAGGCATCTCCCTGTACCCGGAGAGTGAAAGGGAGATCCGAAATTTCTTCAACCAGCATGCCGTAACTTTCAAATCTCGCCCGAAGTTCCGCTTTTCCAACACGGAGCGTGTTCACCCGAATATAGGTCTCCGGAGGAAGCATTAAAGAACGTTTGATATCTTCTCTGTCATCCGGAAAAAGGGCTTCCCACTCCTTCTCTATCCACTCCGGAAGCACCATACTCCATCCCAAAGCCCTTTTTCGGTAACTATGAACGGCTTCTCCTGCTTTTCTCAGAACAGCGTTCACCAGGGAAACAAATCCCTTATCTTGCAGAATCTTGGTTACTTCTACCCACTCATGAACCGTAGCAAAAACAGGGATCCCCGAATGAAAAATCATTTGAAACAGGGCCAACCGCAGAAGATTCTGAATCGACAGAGGAAGCTTTTCCCATTTTGATAGGTAAAAACGGAGAATCCCTTCGAGGTGAATTCTGGTTTTAACCGTTCCCCGGATTAAACTTACCAGAAGACCCCTCTCCCGAGGGGAGTAAGAATATTTGGCAAAGAATTTATTGTACCCCTCTTCCAGAAAATCGATCTTCCCCTGATAAAACTGGTTCAGGATTAAAACAGCGTCAAGGCGATACCGGTCTCTCAATCACGACTCTCCCGGAGCAAAAAGAGCCGGAGTAACTGCAAAGCTGCTACCGCCGTAGCCGCAACATAGGTAAGTGCTGCAGCGTTGAGCATTTTCTGCGCCAGTGGTTTTTCGTCCAAACCCAGAAGGCCCGTTCGTTCCAGCAGAATCATTGCCTTCCGGCTGGCATCATACTCCACCGGTAACGTTACAAGTTGAAAAAGCACTGCTAAACTGAAAAAAATAATCCCCAGATCCATGAGAGGGCGAATGGCAAAGATCAATCCGATAAAAAAGAGCGGCAAGGCCAACTGAGAACCAAAACCAGCTACAGGAACCAGGGCAGAACGGAAGGCAAAAAAGGAATACCCTTCCTTCTTTTGCATCACATGTCCAATTTCATGCGCCACAATTCCATAGTCAGCAATCGAAGCCCCTCGCGCCACCGAAGAGGACAAACGAAGCACACCTCTCCCAGGATCATAGTGATCGGTCAGAGAACCGGGGATTTCTTCCACTTTCATGTGCAAACCCAAAGTGTCCAGCAATCTCTGGGCCACCTGCCATCCGGAGAGACCAGCCTGAGCTTTTTTTCGAGCCAGGAGCGCATAGGTATTGGTCACTCTGCCCTGGGCATAAAGAGCCAGAATAAGGGCCGGAATAAGTAATAAAAAGGTATAATCAAAGGGAAGGAAAAACATTGCTCTTCACCTCCTCACTGAAACTGATCCCCAATTCTCGGTCGATATCCACAATAAAAATCCCAGAACGACATGGGTTTTCGGCCCTCGATCTGAAGGGTACGAATACCCACCACACCTTCTCCTGCCTGAACCATGATACCCTTTTCCCTCTCTATATTCACTATCGTACCGGGAGGAAGAGAGTTCCCCTCCTGACTGGTAAGGAATCCTTCCAAGATTTTTACTCTTTTCCCCTGAAAGAATGTATACGCCCCTGGAGAAAGAGAAAAGGCACGTATCTGGTTTACAATAATTCTTGCTTCTTTTTCCCAGGAAATCTTTGCCATCTCTTTCTTGATCATTGGGGCATAGGAGACCTCGCCCTCCTGAGGAAAGGGCGTAACAGCTCCCTTTGCCCAGAGAGGAAGAATCTCTCGAACCATGTTTCCCCCCAAAATACCCAGCTTATAGAGCAAAGAAGAGTAGGTATCGGATTCTTCGATCTGGATCCTCCTCTGTGCCAGCAGAGGGCCAGTATCAATCCCCTCATCCATAAGCATTAAACTGACCCCGCTCTCCTTCTCCCCCGCAAGCAAAGTCCATCGAACAGGGTCAGCACCACGATAGGAAGGCAAAAGTGAAGCATGCACATTCACACATCCCAGAGGAGGAAGAGAAAGAAGCTCACGTTTTAAAATCTGTCCGTAGGCTGCCACCACGATAATATCTGGAAGAAGCTCCCGAAGAGACTGAACAAAATTCGGGTCATTGACTCGAAGAGGTTCCATAACCGGAATTCCCCACTCCTTTGCCTTGATACAGACCGGAGAAGGCGTAAGCTTTTGGCCTCTTCCAGCTTTGCAGGCCGGTTTGGTGATAACTGCCTGGATGGCAAAATCGTCTCTTTTTACCATTTCTTCGAGAATCAAAACTGCAAAAGGTGAGGTACCCATAAAAACAACCTTCATGTCACTCACCGTTACCCCGAGCAATCTTCTTGAGCTTATTTCCCAAAAGCAATCTCCGAGATGGACTTAGGTGGTCCACGAAAAGGATGCCATTCAGATGATCAATTTCGTGCTGGAGAATGCGAGCCAAAAACCCATCTGCGTCAAAGACAACCTCTTCTCCCTTCTCGCTGAGACCCCTGACCCTCACCTTCCGGCTTCGTTCTATTTTGGCGTAAACCTCAGGAACACTCAAACACCCCTCTTCCCCCACTTCTTTCTCCTCACTTTGCCACACAATCTCCGGATTAATCAGTGCCAGATCTTCCTTGGTGTCTGGATGGACGAAGGTAATAAGACGAAGCAAGACTCCAACTTGATTTCCGGCCAAACCGACTCCAGAAAAGGTATGCATTGTTTCCTTCATGTCCTGAAGAATGGCACGAATTTCTCCATTCACATGATTAACCTGTTGCGCTCTCTTCCTAAGGATTTCACTCCCATATCGCTCAATGGTTCGGATCATTACCCTTAAAGCCTCCCTTACCTGTACACTTCAAGATGCCACCTGATTCCTTCTCTTTCTATGGAAACCATCCAGCGCGAAAAAAGATCAAAAACCTCTTTTAAGCGCCCCTCCTCAAAATTCAAATCCAATTCTTCAGTCCATTTTCCCCTTTTCCGCAAACCTGCCCCCGGAAAAGGGCCGGTCACCCCCACTCCATTCTCCTCCATTATACCTCGTAAAGCATTTAGAACCACGTTACATCGATTCCTATTCCTACTTTCTCCCATGACCCGAACCAGGTAACAGAAAGGGGGATAACGAAGTACCTTTCTCTTTTGCAGACTCTCTTCGTAAAACACCCTCCAGGGCTTCAAAAAATGCTCCACTTTAGCAACCGCATCTGAAGAACCCTGAATGAGCACCTGAGGAGCACTCTGCACATCAATTCCCATTAACAAAAATGCCCGATGAAGCTCACCGTAGAATTCGTCCCGAGCGTTGAAATCAGAGAGATACAACCAGTCTTCAAAAGAAAGTATTACAAGCAATGAGCTCTTTCTTAATAGATCCTCTCTCAACATCCCTGAAGTACCCACCACAATGCCAGGGAGCTCCAGCATGTCTACGGTACATTCCTTTAATGGACTCTCAGAGTCGACTCGAAACAAACGATGCCTGGGAAAATATTTTTGCAACTCCTCATATACCTTTTCTATTCCCTCCCCCCATCCTTCCCAAAAACTTCCTCCACATACGGGACAGGTATCGTCCGGTTTCACCTTTTTCCCACAGAGAGGACAAAATAAGGTCTTTAAATCCAGATGGTACCGCAAGGCCACTTCACAATCCGAACAGAGATAATAGAAACCGCAATCCCGGCAACCCAAAGCAGCAGCATACCCTGTTTTCTGCACCCAAACCAGGACTCTTTCTCCCAGAGAAAGAACACGAGCAATGGCTTCCCGTATCGAAGGAGCAACCACAGGTTGTTTTCCTGCATTTTCAAGTGCCACCGTTTTAATTTTCCTCGCCCCGGTCAAACGGGAACACTCAAAATTACCTTCTTGAAATTCACCCATACATAGCCGGTAATAAATCCACAGAGGGGGAATAATCCCCACCACATGCAATGCTCCCCCCATCTGCTTTACCCTCTCATAGAGAACCTGTAGAGCATGGTAATGGGGGACCTGCTCTGAATAATGTCCCTGCGCTTCCGGATCAAAAAGGACATAAAGGTACAAATCGGGAATAGGCAAAAAAAGCGCTAATCTTGTCCCCAGAATGATGTCATATTGATTTTCTTCAACCAGCCGATAGGTAGCCATCCTTCGTGTGGCACTCAAACGACCATCATATTTGATGATTTGTTTTCCTGGAAATTCTCCGCGCAGGAATATTTCAAAAGTATCCAGGCTCTGGAAGTCAGGAAAAACAAGGAGAACC
>JABUEZ010000079.1 GCA_013314795.1 Candidatus Profundicultor aquiphilus
TGCCTTTCTGCAATTCGATCGTAGATTTTCAGAATTTCATTCCACTGGGAAATGAGCTCTGATTTCAGGATGATAAATCGTTCTTCTTCCACCGTATCCCCTCTCTTTTGATTTTCTCTGCCAGCCTGTGACCCTCAAGCTGGATAACATCGACTTCCCACTCAAGCTCCATGGAAAGGCAGGACATCATTCTGAAGAAATCCTCATCTTTAAGACCAAAAAATCCCACGTCGATGTCCGATTCTTCCCCAAAACGTCCTGGTTTAGTGATCGACCCAAAAATATAAGCTTCATCAAACTGGACCTCTGCCGCAATCTTTCCTAATGCCTTCCTCAGTTTTTCCAGCATATTACGTCTGAGATCTTCTACTCTTCGCTTTTTTTGCTCTAATTTCCGCTCCAAGACGTGGAATTGAAATCCCATGGTCAAGATTGGCTTTATATCCGTGACCTCCTTCAAGTCTCCATCCATATAATTTTATCTTAAACCCAAAAATAAACAAACATTGCCTCCTCTCGAAAACCAGCGTTGTGTATCGCGTTTCTTTGAACTCCCATATCTTGTGCGGCCACCCACGCCATCACTTCATCATGATAGTGCCGGAATACACAAAGGATGACACATCTTTCTCTACCTATTTATAAAAATCGCTCCCGGAAAAGGATGTCATGACCAGAAAGAATCTTCCCAAGGTCCTCCTACTCTTTTCCACCTTTCTGAACGATTCGTTTTTGACTTTTCGTGATTTCTGCTATACTGAATGTGTCATGGGAAAACAAAAACAGATTGGGGACTGGTGCTTCAGAAACTATCCCGAGATCGAAGCCTGGGATGAACTCCCGGATGGAGTGAGCGTGCTTGATACCAGCCTTTCCGTCGTCAATGCGAACCGGACCATGCGATCCTGGTACGCCCATACCCCCTTCGCCCCGGGAGAAAAGTGTTATCGCGTCTATCATAACCGCAAAAAACCCTGCCCCTGGTGTCCCACCCGAACCACGCTTTCCCGCGGCAAAGCACAAAGTGGGATTGTTCCCTATCACGGGAAAGATGGTACCGTCCAGGGCTGGCAAAAGCTTCTCGTTTTTCCCATTTTTGACGGGGACAGGAACTTAGTGGGGGTTATGGAATATGTCCAGGACATTACCGAAACCCGGTTTGCTCAACTTATCCTGCAGGCTCTGGAACAGGAAGTCGAATTCCTGAAAACCCTCATCGCAAAGGCCCGGCATATCTACGAAGACTGGCAGGAGAGTTGCATGGCTATGGCCCGCAGCAATACAATCAAACCACCATTCCAGTTCCCGCAAGAAATCCTCAATAATCGATCCCAGAAAGAACACCTCAAAATGGCCGAACTCCTCTTTTCCCAAATGGAAAAGGAAATTGCCTGGAGAAAGAATCGGTATTCTTTCCTCCTTGCTCGCCTTACTCCGCGAGAATTTCAGGTTGCCCTGCTCATTGCCCAGGGGAAAAGTACCAAGGAAATCGCCGAAGAGCTGTCTCTCTCGCTCAAGGCGGTTGAATTCCACCGCGGTCAGATCCGGGAGAAATTAGGAATCCGGAATGCCAAGGTGAACCTCCAATCTTACCTCCTGGCACATCTTGCCTCTTTTGTTTTCCCTGGTGATTTTCAGGGGTAATTCAGTGGTTCTCAAGAACATGGGAGAAGAAGATAATGAGGAAAAAGTCTCCCGAAAGGAGGAAAGAGGATGGACCAAAACCTGCTTTTTACTCCCATCACCATCGGTAAGAAAGTAGCCACTAACCGTTTTGTGATCAATGCCATGGAATGTTGCGATGCCGACGAAGAGGGCAATCCCAGTCCCAGAACCTACCGGAGATACCGCCGACTTTTTGAAGGCGACGCCGGAGTCATTTTCCTTGAGGCCATCACCGTGAGCTACGAGAGTCGAGCCCGCCTGAATCAGTTAAGCATCATGCCTCACAACGAGAAAGCATTGCAAAAATTCACCCAGGAGATGAAAAGCGTTAATCCCAAGCCCATCTTTATCTGGCAGTTGACCCACGCCGGAGAGCTCAGCAGTCCCGATTTCTCTCGTAGAGTCTGTGTAAAACCGCTTCCCGGTATGGGGGGAGACCTATTAAGCGAAGAAGATGTGGACAAAATCATGGACCAGTTTGTGTTAGGGGCAAAAATCGCCTATAATGCTGGGGCAGACGGTGTGGATCTCAAACTCTGCCACGGATACTTCGGCACTCAGGTTCTTCGTCCCTACAATGACCGCCCCTGGAAGTATGGCGGCCCCTGGGAAAAGCGTCGTCAGTTTGCCTTTGACCTGTATGAGCGAATCCGTAAGGAAATTCCCGACCCTAATTTCCTGGTCGGTTCCAAAGTAACCATGTGGGAAGGTATCCCCGGTGGACAGGGCTGTGCCGGGCCAGATACCGCCATCATGGACCTCACTGAACCCCTTGACCTTCTGCGGGGTCTCAAAGAACGCGGAGCGAATTTTATCCTGGTCTCCGCCGGAAATCCATCGCTCACCATCGCCCTGGCCCACCCGGATAAACGAATTCCCGACTATGCCTATCTCCACCATCTTTTCCAGAAAGAAGCCCGAAAAGTGCTCCATCCAGAAGTAGTCACCATGGGTTCAGCGTATTCCATTTTCCGCGATGGAAAAAATAACTTCTTAGGGGTAGAGCGGGAAAAGAGTTCTCTCCTTTACTGGGGTGACAAAAATATCCGCGACGGTGTCACCGACATGGTGGCCATCGGACGGCAATCTTTCGCCGATCCCCACCTTCCCAGGAAACTGCGCGAAGGGAAATTTGACGAGATTAACTGGTGTACCCTCTGTGACACCTGCATGGAACTCCTCATCCGCCAGCAAAATACCGGATGTGTGGTCTACGAAAAAGAGTACGCCCAAATCCTGCGGGAAACCCGGGCAAAACTGGGAGTTTTGAAATTCAAGCACACGTAAGCCGGTTACCTTGGCCCATCTTTCCCCATACCGGAAAGATGGGCCTTATTTTCCCCAATTCTTGTGTAAAAAATGAAGAATGGCGTTTTGAAAAGCCTCAAAAGAAGCAAACCCTTGGGTGGCCATCTGATAAACGATTTGGTCGTCAAGATGTCCGTACTCATGCACCAGTATATTGCGAAACGCCCTCATTCTCCGTAGCATCTCTCGCAAGTCCCGCCCGATAACGTGAGCCCACTCAAGCTTTTCAAAAAGATCCTCTTCTTCACCCGGCAAACCCAATCGCAAATCTCGTAGGAGAAGAACAGATATCTATGACCGCCTCAATGGAAATCTGTAATAAGCGCTCGCAGGCCCGTTTTTTCTCGATCTTCTGAAATTCTTCAAAACTCTGGGGTAAAATTTCCTGAAGCTCGGCAAGATACGTATCGAGTGCCCGTAATTTCCCCAGGATTCTTTCACGATCCATGAGTAACCCCTTCAAGGTAATCATAATACATATGTTTCAAGTCCTCGAAGGCTTTAGCCGTGGCATAAGCCAACTCATAGAGGGCATCCTCATCACGAGCATAGAGCACCTTGCCTTCCCGAAGCACCCTTCGTCGGATATACAGAGGCAAGAGCTGAAAGACCTGAATATCAAGCAAGGGAAACTCAGCAAGGTAATCAAGACGCCTGTGCATCATTTCTGTGCGACTCATACTTCGCCCGGAAAAAACCAGACACACATCGATATCGGACAACCGACTTGCCTCGTTTCGCGCATAACTCCCAAAGAGAATAATCGCCAGGATCGCGGTATCCCTACGGACTTTCTCTAAAAACTCCTGTAGCACTTTTGGAACCTTCTCAGAAAGACCCTCTTCAAAGGTCATCACAATCCATCCCTTCCCTCAAGAACCATTGTACCATACGAGTAAACTCTCATTGGCGAACCAGAACTTTTCAAAATCTACCACCTTGAGTAAACTTTTTGGTTGTCTCAGATTTTACGGAGATTATACTTTTTCTCGGGAGGCAAAAGCCATGAAAAGATGATCTCTTTGGCTGTGCATCGGGATCATTACCGGAAGTATCCTCTTTTTATGGATAAACACCTATGATGCTTCCAAAAATTCAGTCCCCCGGCCTATCAACGAGTTTGGGAAAAGGCTCCAAAATGTACCCCTACAGGCACCTCGGGAAGCACTGGCAGAAGTCATGACAGAAAATTACAGTGAGTACATCGCCAGAGAACTTCTGGCTCAATGGATTAGTGACCCTTCGAAGGCCCTGGGACGCAGGGGTTCCAGTCCCTGGCCGGACAGAATCGAGTGGAAAACCATAAAAAGAATCAACAGGGATCAATTCGTAGTTACCGGAGAAATCTGTGAAATCACCAGCGTACCTCAAGAAGAATGGAGAAAGAGAGCGACTTTTATCGTTACAAAGCGAGAAACAAAATGGCTGATTACCGGAATTACCCAATGACCTTTAGCTTAACCCCAATTCCACAAACTCTTTAAACAGGGCGGTGTTTTGGGTATACACTTTTTCATAGAACTGGTAGAGTTTTTGATAAAATACCGTGTGTTCTGCAATCGGTTCAAGGCGAGGATTTTCTGGAAAAAACGAAGGAGAAAGATCGGTAAGGTGTTCCACTTCGCCGAGGACCTTGAGGGAAAGCAGAAAAGCCCCCTTGGCGGATGCCGAGGGGTAAAGACTCACCTCTACCGGAATTCTCAAAACATCACAGAGGATCCTTTTCCCATGGTCGGTGGTGGCAAAACCCCCACTCAGGATAACTCGACGCGGTATGCCCATGACCTCACAGAGCATGTCGTAAATGGAACGTACCCGGAAGGCCACCCCTTCCAGGGCCGACTGAATGAGAGCCTGAGGAGTATGAAAATAAGAAAGCCCAAAGAGGATTCCCCGGGCATAAGGGTTCCAATTGGGACTGCGTTCACCGGTTAAAAAGGGAAGGAAAAGCGGCCTTTCTCGATAAAGGTCAAGGGAAAAATCCACCTCTTTGCCCAGAAGTTCGCGCACCCAGGAATAGACAATCCCTCCATTATTAATGGCCCCACCCCCCACCCAGATGCCATCAGCCAGGTAATAACACCAGCTTCGCCCCCGGGCATCAAAGACGGGATGGTGTTCGCACATGCGTACCGCCCCCGAAGACCCCACCGTGACCACCATTTCCTTCGCCCGGAAGGCCCCTTCCCCCAGATTGGCAAAGGGACCGTCACCACCACCGAAAATCACCGGAATACCGGACGGCAATCCAGTGTATCGGCTAAAATCCCCCTCCTTAAGTGGTTCAACCCTTTCAGGGAAGCACAATTCTGGCAATTTCTGAGGGGAAAGAGACAACCAAGAAAGGAGTTCCTCTGACCAGCACCGTCTTTTTACATCGACAAGACCGGTGGCCGAAGCGGTGGACAAATCACAGGCATACACCCCGGTCAATCGACCCAGAATCCAGTCTTTGATGGAAAGAACCTTAGCCGCACGCTCCCATAGCGCGGGTTCTCTCTTTTGAAACCAGACCACCCGGGGAGGATGAAAAATGGTATGAAGCGGTACCGCCACCTGGTGGTAAAATCCAGAACGGCGATATTCGTCCCGCATCGCCTCCACCTCCTGGGCACTCCGAGTATCCATCCAGTTGAGAAGAGGATAAAGGGGCTGTATGTCTGCATCGACGAGGAGAAAGCTATGGAGCATGGTGTCAAAGGAAATGGCCACAAACGAAGAAGGAGAAAACGATGCTACTGTCTCTTTGGCCGCCTCTTTAATACCCTGGTATATTTCTTCCGGGTTTTGTTCTGCAAACCCCGGATGGGGCGAATGGGTACCGTATTCCCTCCTGGTAGAAAAAAGAAGTGCTCCTTTCCAATTAAAAACACAGACTTTACAGGAAGAAGTACCGATGTCAATCGCCAGAAAGAGGTCTTTCTCCATCAGCTATACCCCGGAAAAGGCGTTGAAACCCCCGTCTACCGGAACCACCACCCCGGTGACAAAACTCGACGCCGGAGACAAAAGCCACAGGACCGTACTCACAAGGTCCTCTGGAACCCCGAATCTTCCACAGGGAGTATGAGCAAGCACCGCTTCCCCTCGAGGGGTGAGCGTTCCATCTTCTCGATAAAGAAGGGCGTAGTTCTGTTTGGTGACAAAAAATCCCGGGGCCAGGGCATTCACCCGGACTTTGGGGGTGAACTCGCGAGCAATGTACACCGCCAGCCACTGGGTGAAATTGCTCACCGCGGCTTTGGCCGCCGAATACCCCACCACTCTGGTTAGTGGTCGTAACGCGGCCATGGAGGAAAAGTTGATGATGCTTCCACCTTCTTCTTGTCTAATCATGTATCGAGCCACCACCTGGGAAGGGATAATCGCGCCGCCAAAGAGATTCAGATCAACTACCCGCTCAAGCGCTTCAACGGGTAGATCAAAAAAAGAAACCTCAGGGGAGGTGATGGCTTCTCTCACATTTCCTCCAGCAGCGTTAAGGAGGGCATCAATTCGTCCAAATTTTTCGAGTACCTTCGAAACCACTTCCTCCACATTGTCTCTTTGTAGAACATTCATGGTGTACCCTTCAACCATGATTCCTTCCCGACGAAACTCTTCCACCAGGGCATCAAGCGGAACGATATCGGTGAGAATGACTTTCGCTCCTCCTTCTCCCAGCGCCCGGGCAATATGTGAGGCCAGAATCCCTCCACCACCGGTGAAAAGCAAAGTTTTATCCCGTACCGAAAACATGGACTCAAGATTGAGATTCACCGCGTTTCCTCCTTCGGTAAAACCCGTCCCACAATGATGGGGATTAAAACCAGCTGGATGACAATCCCTGGAAGCGCAGTCACAAAAAGGCTTTGCAAAGTCATCAACACCGAAACTTTCCGCCCAAAAAGAAGCCCCAGAATCCCGAACTGGGCCAGAAGAAAAACAACTCGCCCCAGAATAAGGCTCATGATGAGCGCCACCACTGTGGAAAAGCGAAGTCGATGGGCAAAAAAGGCCGCCAGAGCCCCATAGCTTCCCAGTTCCACCATCATGGGAAGGAAAACCGGAAACGGGGGCATCCCGGAAATCAAGAAATTCAAAAGTGGTAAAAGAAATCCCACTACAAAGGCGCTTCCCGGATTCAAAAGAATAAACCCAGCAAGTAACGCCGGGAAATGCATGGGCAAAAACATATTTCCCGGAATTCCCAGACCATGGAAAATCACCGGAAGTACCATCCCCACCGCCAGGAGCACTCCAATACGTGTAAGTACCACCGCACCACTCTGAACCCGTTCGCTTGAAAGCATGTTGCTCACCCCTCTTCTTTTCCAAAAAGGACCGCTAGGTGTCTGCGTATATTTTCGCACACTCGTTCATAATGTCGAGTCTCTTCCTCAAACAGGAACTGTCGCAATTCTGGCCCGATTTGCTCCAGGACCGCACCATAAGCGATATGCAGGAACTGTCGAATTTGAGCATTTTGCAAAAGAAGGGGTAAATCCTTCTCCTTCACCCCCCTTATGTCCTGAGGAATCTCCTCTTTTGTGACCGAAAGCCTATATGCCTTGAGATTTTCTTCAAAGGTTTCATACGCAATTCGGTAAACCCGATGGAAAAGCTCTGGATTCTTTTCGGCTATCACGGCAAGGGCTTCTAACCAGCTCGTTCCCGAAGTTTTGAGATGGAAAAGACCCCCGGTCTCTCGAAAGAAAGCGGGATAAACACTGAATTTATCGCTTCCCGAGTGTAAACTCAGACGGTACCCACCAATGTTCCGTGCCACCACCATATGTTCCTGCAGCGCTAGGGTAAACTCCCGGATATCTCCTAAATAGTCAATCCCTTTCTCAAAAGCTCCCGGAAAACGAGGGGCCAGACTCCGAAAATCAACATCCCGGTGGTGGAGTTCCTCGGCCACGAAAAAGTGCACTTCCGGTGACGTCAACATTTCCCCTTCGTCCAGGGAAATCTCCAGATCAAACGAAGACAACTCTTCTTTCAAAAGATGATAAAAATATTCCACCCGCTCAATTGCCGGAAGGTAGGCCAAAATAATTGGCAAAAGACTTTCCTCTTCAAAATTAACCCGAACCGACGCCGAAAGTCGCAGGGTTTTTCCGGCGTAGCGTTTGAAAACCTCTCGCTCCTTCGCAGAAAGGGTTTCATAACGCCGGGCGAGTTCCTCCTCGGACAGACTGAACATCGAATAGTCCACATTTTCACTCACATCCAGGGTATACATGGAAAAACCCAGGTTTCGAGCTTCAAGGAGGTACTTTTCGTCCTTCACATGGTCGGCATCGGCCCCAAAGGGTCCTCGATATCCACTTTCCAGAACCCCCCACGCAGCCCCCAGCAAGGTATCGACAAAAGTACGGTGAGTTTTCTCCAGTTCCCTCGGCGATTGCTGAGCAATAACCGGAAAAACCGGAAATTCCTGCAACGCCTTAAGATGGGCTGCCGAGACCATTCCC
>JABUEZ010000080.1 GCA_013314795.1 Candidatus Profundicultor aquiphilus
CCGGGGTGACGACCACATCTCGAACACCCCGCGTCAGGTGCTTCTGTATCGCGCCTTCGGGTTTCCGGTGCCTGAATTTGCCCATATCCCCATGATTTTGGGCAAGGACCGTACCCGCCTTTCCAAGCGCCACGGTTCACCCTCCGTCACCTACTACCGGGATAAGGGGTACCTGCCGGAGGCCATGCTCAATTACCTGGCTCGTCTTTCCTGGGCTACCGGGGAAGAGGAAAAGGAAATCTTCACCCGGGAAGAAATCATCGAACGCTTTTCCCTGGCCCAGGTTACCAAGCACGCCGCAGTGTTTGACCTTGACAAGCTCAACTGGATGAACGGGGTCTACATCCGGGAAAGTGAGAACCGGTATCTCGTTTCCATTTTGAAGGATATACTTCTTCGGGAAGGGCGCTTCCGGGAGGAAGACTTCACTCCTCCGTTTCTCTCTTACCTGGAGGGAGTGATCTCCATCATGAAGGACCGCCTGAAATACCTGGGACAGCTTCTCGAGGAAGCAGACTACTTTTTCCGGGAGGATTTTGCCTTTCACCCTGAGGCCTTCGAAAAAATCCTTTTGGCTGAGGGAGCCGACCGGATTTTGTGGGAATGCCTTGGGGTTCTCAAAACCCTTTCCCCTTTCACGGTGGAAACCCTGGAAAACGCCATCCGCCAAAAGGCCGAAGCCCTCGGTGTCAAGGCCGCATCCCTCATCCATCCCCTGCGGATTGCGGTCTCCGGGCAAAAAGTTGGCCCGGGCCTTTTTGAACTTCTGGCTGTGCTTGGGAAAGACCGGGTGATTTCCCGCATCGAGCGGGCTCTGCGGGTTATCGAGGAACGGAAGCAATCGCTTTAACCAGAACGGCCCCAGGATTCCATTCTGGGGCCACCGATTCCTCTTGGTTCTGTGATCTTCACATCTTTCCCTTATTGTGGATATGGGCTCTCGAGAGAGAATTGTGGCCAGTCCAGATATTCTTTTGGGAAAACCGGTTATTCGGGGAACCCGTATCGCGGTGGAGGATATCCTTCGTCGCTTGGCGGAAGGGATGACCATCGACGAGTTCCTTGAAGCATATCCCCACCTGAGGCGAGAGGATATTTTGAGTGCCCTGGCGTATTCTGCCAAAACCCTGGCTGGAGAAGAACTCATTGTTCCCTGATCTCGTGGCCGACGAAAACGTTGGCTTTCGGATTGTCCGGATTCTCAGAAATTCCGGGTTTTGAAGTTCTTTCGGTGGTTGAATCTTGCTCCGGTAGTTCGGATCGGGAGGTCCTCGATTTTGCCAGAAAACGGAAAGCCATTTTCGTTACTGGGGACCACGATTTTGGCGAATGGGTTTTTGCCCATCACGAACCGAGTTTCGATATGAAATACCAGGCTATCACCGTGTCCCTTATGCAGGTTTTGAAAAGTACGTCTTCGGAAGATATAGAGATTCTGGCCCCGTTTTTTTGGGCCTTCGTGAATAGCAGTGTCATCTTCCCTCCAGGTTTTCAACACATGTCTCCGGTTTACCCCTTTTTCCCCTTCAAAAGTAGTATCTCGATTTCCTCAGGGGGGAGAGGATGGTAGTAATAGTATCCCTGGACCTCGTAGCACCCCTGTTTCACCACAAACTCCAGTTGCTGTTCGGTTTCCACCCCTTCGGCAATCACGGCGGCGTCGATGGATCGCGCCAGGTGAATCATATTTTCGGCAATGGATCGATCCCGGAGGTTGTAGGGAGCGTTATGGAAGAAACGCTGATCCAGTTTGATGCGGTCAACAGGAAGCATTTTCAGTCTGAGGATGGAGGAGTATCCCACCCCAAAGTCATCTAGGGCAATGCGCACCCCCAGGTGTTTCAGATTTTGCAGTAAGGCAATGACTTCGTCGGGGTTATGGAAGATGGCACTCTCGGTGATCTCGAGTTCCAGAACCCCGGGGGAAAGAGAAGTATCTTCCAGTATCCGGCGTACTTTTTCCACCAGTTGCGGGTCGCGGAGCTGGACCGGAGAGAGATTCACCGCCAGGCGAGGGATGTGAATCCCCTTTTTCTGCCAGGATGTAACCAGGGAACAGGCCTTTTGCAGTACCCATTCTCCGATGGGGACAATGAGTCCTTTTTGTTCGGCCAGGGGAATAAAGGATGCCGGCAGGAGCAATCCGAACTCGGGGTGCTGCCAGCGTAACAGGGCTTCAATCCCCACGATGTTTCCGGTGGCCACATCCACCTGGGGCTGGTAGTAAATGACCAGTTCCTCCTTATGCATTGCTTTGTAAAGGCCGCTAATGAGGGTCTGTCTTTGCTGGGCCTCTGCTTTCAAATGAGGAGAGCAGAATGCATAGTGACCCTCCCCTTTTGCTTTGGCCGCATACATGGCGAGATCCGCAGCCTGGATGAGTTCTTCTGGCGATTTGCCGTCTTCCGGGTAAAGGGCAATTCCACAGCTTGCGGTGATGAAAAATTCCTGGTTTCCGACAAAGAAAGGCTTGTGGAACTCCCGTAAAACCCTTTCTACCACGGGCAGGGTTTCGTCAGCATGGTTGATGCCATCGAGTAACACCAGAAACTCATCTCCTCCAAAGCGGCCCACGGTGTCGTACTCACGGACACAGCCTGTAAGGCGCTGGGCGACGTGTTTCAGAATCTGGTCGCCCACTTTATGTCCTTCAGAGTCGTTGATCACTTTGAAGGAATCAAGATCCAAGAAAACCACCGCTACCAGTTTCCCGGTGCGTTTGGCATATTGCAGGGATTTTTGCAGGCGGTCCATAAAGAGCGTTCGGTTGGGTAATCCGGTAAGAGCATCGTGAAGGGCCATGTGCTCGAGCCGTTCTTCGGCTTTCACCCGCACCAGTGCTTCGGTGAGGACATTGCTCAAAATCTTGAGTGATTCCTGCTTGTGTCCAGACCATGGCATTCTGTGATAGGCACCCAGAATGAGGATACCGAGCATTGTTTCATCGTTTTGCAGTGGGACAAACATCATAGAATGCAGTTTTTCTCTTGCCAGGAGTTTACTCAGGTGTTCCTTGTCGGCGGGAGGGAGCGTTTTATCGTCCACCCAAAGGGGTACTCCGCGTTTGATGCGGGTTTTAAGGAAGGTAAGCTCGTCTGACTCGACTCCGTTGGTACTGCTCCCAAAATTGACCCTGTAACGCAAACTTCCATCTTTGCCAAACACGCCCAGGAAGGCCCAGGGCATATTCAGTTTCGTTGCTATCGTGTACAGGACCTTCCTCAGATTTTCCTCGACATCCTGGAGCTGGGATCCGATAAACTGGGAAGAAACACTGGCAATCAGCTCCTGAGCGTTCAGCTGATCCCGGTTTTCTTCCAGGCGCCTCAAGTGCACCTGGCGGACGAAGAGCAATACAATAATGACTAGGCCGGAGAGGGCAGTGACGAGAATCTGGGTTAACACGGTTTCGGGAGGATTTCCCATTAACTGGGGGCTGATCCAGAGGTAGGCCTGGGTGGAGAAGAACACCGCGCTCACCATTGCAAAAGTCCAGCGGCTTCCTGACAGGATGGAGGGCAGGATAAAGGGTAGAAGCGACAGGGCAATGAAGATATCCGATCTTCCGAGAACCCTGGTGATTTCAAACCAGAGGAGGAAAGCCGAAAAGGAGAGCACGGCACCGACCAGAGTGTCGCGACGCTTTTCTGGTATTTCCAGGACGGTGAGGCAATGAAGACCCATTCCCAGGAAGATAATCATTACTCCCCAGAAAATCCGGTTTTCCAGAGAGGGTCTCTGCGCAATGATTGCCAGTGCGGCGTACCCAAAACCGGCCAGAATGTATATTCCACCCAGAAAGCGATACAGGGCAACCTTATCGGTTTCGCTCAGGATTTCACCTTTGGCCACATTTTGGGCAAACTGTCGGGGTTTGAGTCCCCAGAATTCTTGATGGGTTCTAATGAACCTGTAGAAAAGCGTCATTGGTAAGAGGGCGATTCCTGGTGCTAAATTGGACAGCTCTGGGAGATGCTGGGGTACAAAAATTCGATCCAAGAATATTCCTGATGCAATGGCCAGAAGGAGCGAAAAAGCAAGAAGGGCCCCTTGCCTTTTCTGCGCCGGGTCTTTTGACTTGCACCCTAATCTGAGAAGAAGGAAACTGGAAAGCACCACCGAGATGGTGCAGTAAAACTGAAAGAGAAGGTTCCAGAAATCCATGACTGGTAGAACCACCCATGCTGAGTTTACCAACACAAGGTGCTGTGTTTTTTGGGCCAATTCGGGTAGGAGTGAAAAGGCGGTTAGGCTTAAAAGGGCTGGAAGATACACCAGAACGTGTGCCCACCATTTCTGGCAGAAGCGATTTTTATGCAGGATTAGGAAAAGATGAAATAGCACGCTGTAGACTGTGGTCCAGCCCAGGGCCGATATCCGCTGCCAGAAAAAGGCCTGGTCGTAAGAGGGGGCTACCCTCACCAAAACCAGTCCCAGTGACCACAGTCCCACCAGGGCGCATGCTGTGTGCATAAGGCAAATTCGAATATCTTTGTGGAAGTAATTGAGGAGTTGCAAGGCCAGGGAAACTGCAGAGATAGCGACGAACAGAAGACCCACTGTCAGGATATTGGCCAGGAACACGTTCTGGAACTCTTCCTCCGTTTATTACTTTCGCAAAATTTTTTGTGACAAAAATATCAGGAAGGTATTGTATCATGCTCGGAAATGATCGCCAATCCGGGGGCAGACGGTTGTACACCAAAAGAGCGATTGAATTTTTACTCTACTCGCCTGTACCTGAGCACCCACCGTAACTTTAGGAGGAGCAATATCTCTGGGGGGTCCAGAAAAAGAGGTCCAAAAGCGATGATGGGTGGAAAAACCGCTTGGGCCAGAACTGGAGGGCTTCGAGTTACCCGAAGGGGTGGTTTTCTGTTATAGTATAGATGGGTGATGAAGATGCTCGTATCGGTTGTGGACATTGAAACCTGTGGGCTGGTGGAAGAGCTGGAATACCTCGATTACCGGTACCTGAAGAATCGGGGACGGGAGAAGACCGATGAAGAGGTGGAGCGGGGGTTATCGCTCAATCCCTTTCTGGCACATGTAGTGTCCCTGGCTTTGGTCCATGTGCAGGACGACCGGATCGAGGAAGGGGTGGTGTACTACCTTTCAGATGGAGGGGATGAGGAGTTCGTCGATGAACGGACGGTGGGAGGGGAAATCATCGAGATTAGCTTTCACCCGGTGCCCTGTCCGAAGATGCCGAGGGATTTATCGGATGGAGAGAGGATGATTCTGGAAAGCTTCTGGACGGAAATCCAGGAGAGTGAGCGGGTCGTGACCTACAACGGGCGGGGCTTTGACCTGCCGGTTCTACGTTTACGGAGCATGCTGTATAACCTGCCGGTGCGAAAAGAGCTGGAATTATCCCGCTACGGGAGAGTGGGAGATTTTCACCTGGATTTGGCTGATTTCCTTTTTACCAAGGACGATCAAAAATTTACCCTGGATTTCGTTTGCCGGCGATTTGGGATCGAAATCGGCAAAGGTGGGATGGACGGGTCGAAGGTGCACGATGTGTTTGTGCATGGGGGATATCGGGACATTGCCGAATATAACTGTAACGATGCTTTGATGACGGCGCTTTTGTATTTGCGGCTTCTGCCCTATGTGGGAGAGGAAGAGGCCAGCCTTCCCAGTGAGCGGCAGATTGATTATCTCGCCAAGCTCCTGGCTAAGCTTGAGGGGAGGGAGAAAGAGGCCACACGCCAGCTTTTTGTGTGGTTCCAGGAAAGCGGGGTGCTCACCCGGGATGGGGCCAGCCGGTTGATCGATTACCTGAAATCCCTGAATGTTTGAAATAGATTGGCCAAAATATCGGAAGGAGGTTATGACAGTGTCTGCCCCAGTATACATGATCAACATGCGGGCCGATAGCGAGAATGATTCAGTTCTGGTGCGTTTAAAAAAGCTCACCCGACGGTTGGTGGAAGGGAGGGTGGAGCGAAACGACTTTGTGGCGGTGAAGCTCCATTTTGGAGAGCGGGGAAACCACGGGTTTCTCCGGCCGGTGTTTGTGCGCTACATTGTGGAAGCCATCCGGGAGTTCGGTGCCAAACCCTTTTTGACCGACACCAATACCCTTTATACCGGCTTTCGCCATAACGCCGTGGACCACCTGGAAACGGCCCTGTTCCATGGGTTTGGGTATCCGGCGGTTCCGGCTCCCATCATCATTGCCGACGGACTGCGAGGGAATGAGGAGGTAGAGGTGGAAATCGACGGGAACCACTTTAAAACCGTCAAAATTGCCCGGGCCATCCATGAGGCCGATTTTTTGTTCGCCGTGACTCACGTCAAAGGGCACATGGAAGCGGGTCTTGGGGGTGCCATCAAAAACGTCGGCATGGGCTGTGCCGCCCGGGCCGGAAAACAGATGCAGCACGGGGAAACCTTTTTCCCGGAACCCAGGGAGGAAAAGTGCATCGGTTGCCGGCGCTGCATCATTCATTGTCCCACCCAGGCCCTTTTTTTGAACGAGCGAAAGAAGGCGGAGTTGAAAAGGGAGCTCTGCATCGGCTGTGCGGAGTGTTTGCTGTACTGCCCCACTGAGGCCATTGAACCGTCCTGGTCTTCGTCGAGTGCGCTTCTTCAGGAAAGGATGGTGGAGTACGCCCTGGGTGCTTTGCAGGGGAAGGGCGAGAAGGTGGCCTTTTTGAACTTCATTACCGATGTGAGCCCCGACTGCGATTGCGCTCCCTGGCATGATGCTTCACTCGTTCCTGATGTGGGCATTCTGGGAAGCCACGACATCGTGGCCATTGATCAGGCTTCAGGAGATCTCATCCGGGCTTCCCAGGGGTTACCGGGGACTAAGCTCGAGAAAGCCATGGCTCCGGGGACGGATAAGTTCCTCGATGTTCACCCGAAGGCTCACTGGCAGAATCAACTTGATTACGCCGAAAAACTGGGCCTGGGCCAAAGGGCCTACACGCTTCAGTCCGTATAGGACTTTCGGCCTATGGAGGCCTTAGGTGGACCGACAATCCTGAAAAAACCAGTTTACCCTGCCCTTTAAAGGTGCCCTCGAAGGGTAGGGTAAACTATTCTTCCTGGGGAAGGTCGAGGGTGAGGAAACGGGCCAGGTGGTAAGGGATGAAGGCGAGGTTTTCGGTTTCCCGAAAGGCCTTTTCCTGCCTTATCCTTTCGGTGAGCGCCCCGGCCCGGCACTCTCCCAGTTCCCGGACGAGGAAATGCAATACCCGGAGTTCGCTCGGCGAAAAACAGGAGGTATCGACATCTTTTTTAGGGTAGATCTTGGTCTGAGATGATTCGCTTAAGTCTTCGAGGAAGTCTTCCACCGTTTTCTGGGTGAGAAACGCCGCCATGGTTTGTGGTTGGGAATAAGCGAGAAAAGGATGGGGTTCCTCTTCAATGCGGATGGCTCCTTGGGTCCTGGCTGCCCTGAGGAGGAAATCCGCGTTTTCGGGAACCGGCCCCAAGAGGCGCTTTTCGTAGCGTAAACCGGTGATGGAAGCGCCAAACTCTTTGTAATGGAGCATGTCGGCGTACCACAGGAGGGCATAAGCCTTCTTTGAGGAAAGGCCTGGAATCCGGTGGGCGAAAAAAAGGATCACGGCAATGGCCTTCCGGATGCGGGAAAGGTCGGGGTTTTGGGGTTCTTCCTCCAGAAAACGCTTTAGGGCTTCTTCAAACGCCTTTCTCTCCCCTCGGGACACTGCCTGGGGATTCCGCTCATAGCATTCCTTCATAAAGGCAGGGTTTTCGACTTCCCGAATAATCATATCGTGGGCTTTGTCCTGGATGGATTAAGCAGGAGTTGTTCTGGTTTTGTTTTTTGGCCGGGGCCTTGAGATTTTGCAAAAAACTTACCGAGTGGCGAGGAAGAGTTCCCGTAATGGTAACAGGGAAAGGAACTCAGAGAACTATTGTTTTTGGTCCTCGCTTCTGAATGCCTTCGCCGGGGTTTTCTTTTTTCATCTGGATGCCCAGTAAAAAATTTCAAGCATGGCGGTGGGGGTCTTACTCCTAAATGGTGGCCCAACGGGGAATTGAACCCCGGCTTGCGGATTGAGAGCCCGCCGAACTAACCACTATTCGATTGGGCCACGATATCATTATATGGCCTTGGCCTGGTTCTGTCAACAGAAGGTGAGAGTCCTGTTCTGGGATGATCGATGTCTGGAAAATTTTTGAGGGTGGGTAAATCATCTTTTTCTGTTATATAATGGGGATGGTGTCGGAGAAAAAATGGGAGCTTACAGGAGGTAGGGGAAGTGGAATCACTCGGGGGAAATTGGTTCGCTCTGGCATCGTTTGCTTCGTTTTGTGTGGCGTACTTCCTGGGAACATACCTCGTCAGCCATTTTCGGCGGGAACCCCAGCTTTACCTTGTCCATGGGGTGTTTATGCTTTTTGCAGTGTGGGCACTGGGTTTTGCCATGGTGCAGGTGGCCTCAACCT
>JABUEZ010000081.1 GCA_013314795.1 Candidatus Profundicultor aquiphilus
GTAATTGGCATCCTCTTCAATGTACTTCCCACAGGAAGGACACCTCTTGCGAGGCTTACATCCTCGAAGAAGCGCCATTTCTTCTTTTAAGTCTTCTATTTCCTCTTCTAAGGACAAAAGTTGCTGATATTTTTCCTGGAGTCTTTCTCTTCGGATTTCCTGTTCTCCCTGACGAAAAAGGGTATACACGGTTTCTCCCAACTCAAGGAGTGCGCCAAGCCATTCCCTCTTTAGAGGAGCCAACCTGAATCGCAGCATCCACAGGCGCAAAAACGGAACCATTGTTATCACCTTATCCATCATCAGGATTTGTGTCACCCATTTTAACATATTCCTCCCCGGAAGCTAAAAACTTCTCGCCAAATCTTCACAAACGAATCTGTTAATACATTAATACCTGTTAAATGATTGACAAGAAACCGTATTCTTCACTACAATAAAGACACTTCAATCAATAAGGGGGGATAGCAGTGAAAAGAAACTTCTGGTTTGTGGTGTTCATCCTCTGTTTCGTGGTGGTCTCCACGTCTTTCGCCGCTGAAAAAACCTGGGAATCACAGCAAGGTGAATTCAGCGGTACCACTCTCACCGTTCTCATCACCGATCCCCATTCGGCTGTCGTGGAATCATGGAAACCAGAATGGGAAGCTCTGACCGGCGCCAAGGTGGAAATGGTTGTGGTGCCCTATGCATCACTCTACGACAAAATGATGACCGATTTTATTACCGGAACTGGAGCGTATGATTTAATTTGCTGGCCTTCAACCTGGGCAGGAGACGTAATGGGCGGCGAATGGGTTATTCCTCTTGATGACCTCATTAAGGAATACGGTTATCCTAACTGGGACGATGTAGCACCAGCCATAAAGACCGTGGTATCCTGGGCAAACAAGGTTTACGCACTCCCCTACGACGGCGACTGCCACATGCTCTACTACCGGAAGGACGCACTGGAAAATCCCGATTACCAGGCAAAATTCAAAGAAAAATATGGATATGCCTATAACGTGCCTCCGAAGTCCTGGGAAGAGATTCGAGATATCGCCGAGTTCTTCACCGGCTGGGACTGGGACAACGATGGGGAAAATGAATATGGCATTGCCTTCATCGCTCAGAGAAAAACTCAGGCTATGTGGTCGTACCTTGATATTGCCATGCAATATGCCGCTCAACCAGGTGTCGCACCGTTCTTTGACCCTGAAACCATGGAACCGCTGGTCAATAATCCTGGCTGGGTCAAAGCTATGGAAGTGATCCAGGACATGACCAAATTTGCTCCTCCGGGACTTCTCAGTTACGGCTACAGTGAACTCCGTCAGGCTTATGTTTCCGGCAACTCGGCCATCGGCCTTGACTGGGGTGACATCGGAATCATGGAGCAGTCTGAGGAAAAATACGGGAGCAAAGTCAAAGGCCTTTTGGGCTATGGTCCACTCCCGGGAGCCATGAAAACCTACAACTTTAAGGAGAAAAAATGGGTTGAAGGGTACAACCAGGTTAATTTCCTGAACTTTGGAGGATGGATTTTCTCCATCTCCAAGTTCTCCAAAAACCAGCTTGCTGCTTACAAATTCGCCACTTACTTCACCGCTCCGGAGAGAAGCATTCTGGACGTCTGTGGCATCCATGGCTATACTGGTGCAAATCCCTGGCGTTTCTCCCATTTCCAGAACATCGATAAATGGATAGAAGGGGGCTGGGGTAAAGAGTCGGTCACCAAATACCTCGGAACCATCCAGACCATTCTTTCTGATCCCAAGGCCGTCACAGATCTCCGTATCCCCGGCGCAGCAGAATATTATGACTATCTTGACCTTTACCTGGCGCAGGTTCTCTCAGGCACAGCCAAACCAGAGGATGCCTGCAATAACATTTACAAAGAATGGGTCAAAATTACCGAAGCTCAGGGGAAGGAAAAACAGCTCAACCTCTATCGAGAGTCTCTGGGTCTACCGAAGAAGTAACGCATCCCCTTTCAAAGCCGGGTGCATGCACCCGGCTTTTTTGTTCCCTTAATTTTACCAACCGGGAGGAAAAGCATGTTCAAGGGTGAAGAGCGAGTAAGAGCGATTAAAGTCGGCTTCATCGTCCCTGGCCTTTTGTACCTCATGCTTATGGCTGTATTTCCGATGATCTGGTCCTTCTCGCTGAGCTTTCAGCGATGGAAGGCCGCCACCGCCAGTCCCCGGGTTTTTGTGGGTCTTCGGAACTTCTATACCATTTTTTTCGAAGATCCGCGCTTCTGGAACAGTCTGCGCTTCACCGTTTTTTATGTCCTGATCGTGGTGGTTATAGAACTCTTTCTGGGTCTCCTTCTTGCCTACATCCTCAACGAAAAAATCCGTTTCCGTAACTTTTTCCGCGTGGTGTTTCTATTCCCCATGGCTGCCCCTCCCATCGGGATAGCATTCATGTGGCGGATGCTACTCAACCCTGACGCCGGGATTATGGTAAAAATCATGAATAGCCTCGGTATCAACGTGGTGCGGTGGCTTACCGATGCCAAACTCACTCCTTTTGTGCTCATGAGTGTCGATATCTGGGAATGGACTCCTTTCATGTTTCTGGGGCTTCTGGCTGCTTTTCAGTCTTTACCGGTTGAACTGTACGATGCCGCCCAGGTCGACGGGGCCTCCCGTTTTCAAACTTTCCGGTTTATCACCTTTCCCCTTCTTCTTCCCATCGTTGTGACTCTTTTGCTTTTACGAGCCATCGACGCTTTTAAGCTTTTCGAACTGGTTTTTGGAATCACAGGAGGAGGGCCTGGGAGTAGCACTGAGTCGCTCTCCTACTACATCTACACCGTGGGCTTTCAATATTTTGACCTGGGATACGCCTGCAGTCTGTCCTGGATATTTCTGGGTATAGTCCTTTTGATTTCCAATTTCCTGCTTCAACGACTGCGCAAGGAGGTTTAAAAGGTGAGACCAAAAAAGAGGGTATCGGGATTTCTGATTTTTGCCTGGATATTCTTACTCCTTTTTACTTTCTGGACCCTTTTTCCTTTTTTCTGGGGCGTCATCACTTCAATCAAGTCTCCCGGTGAACAGTACAGCACTGCTTTTCTCCCTCACTTCCAGTTCAAGCCTTCTTCCTATGCCTGGCAGGTGGTACTGGGACAGGCTGAAGGCGAGAGGACAAGACAGGGCTTGCGCAATAGCATACTCATCTCTTCTTTAAGTTCTCTTCTGGTGCTTTTCATGGGGGCTCTGGCTGGGTACTCTCTGGCTCGCTTCCGCTTCCATCGCTGGAAAAACAAAGATATCGCCGTATGGATTCTCTCCAACCGCATGTTCCCACCAATTGCAGTGGCCATTCCTTTCTTTCTCATCATGCGAACCCTGAGGCTTCTTGATACCCTTCCGGCTATCATCATGGCCCATGTGGTCTATAATTTACCCTTAGCCATCTGGTTGATGATCGACTTCTTTCGGGAACTCCCTGAAGAGATTGAAGAAGCCGCGCTGATCGATGGTTGTTCTTCGTTTCAAGCCTTTCTACGTATCGCGCTTCCCCTTTCTCTTCCAGGAATCGTGGCCGTCTATATTTTGTGTTTCATCTTCTCCTGGAACGAATTCCTCTTTGTGGTCACACTCTCCTACCGTAAGACCATGACCATGCCAGTGATCATTGCCGGGGCCTTAACCGTACGGGGTCTTGATTTCTGGAAAGTATCAGCCCTGTCGCTCCTTGCGGTAACGCCCCCGGTTATCCTGGCAGCTCTCACTTCACGGTACCTGATTCGAGGCTTGACCCTGGGAGCGGTAAAGGAATGACCATTGCCTTTCTCACCAAAACACGATAAGCTTTTGACAAAAGTAAAGGGGGAATGTCTATGGAAATATCCCACATTCTGGTTCCAACCGATTTTTCTCTGTTCTCTGACTTAGCCATTAAAAAGGCGATCTCGCTGGGTAAAATATTCCAGGCCAAAATCACCGTCCTTCACGTCCTCACTCTGAGTGAAGTGAACGTCCTCACCTCTCAGCCAGGAAATCCCTGGGAAAACGTGGTTTTGCAGATTCAAAACGACATGATGGAAGAGGTACGTAAGGTCGCCGACCCGTCCTTTGATCTCAGCAAGATTTCCTTAGAGGTGGTTGCCGGAGAACCGGTAGAAGAAATTGCACGGTTTGCTGACGAAGGTAAGGTGGACCTCATCATTATGGGGACTCACGGAAGGACAGGACTGGCAAGCGTCTTTTTAGGAAGTGTCACCATAGGGGTGATCAAGAAAACCTGTGCCCCGGTAATGGTCGTCAAGTGCGCCGAAGCCCTGAAATAGAAGGGGGATATCTCCCCCCTTCTATTATTTATTTTTGACCCCAATCACACCAAAAGTTGAAATTCGCGTGCCACACTTTCCTCAGACAATGTACCCTGATAAAGCAAATGAGAGCGGGGTATCTGAGTATAAAATTTCTCCTGATACGTTGGTTTACGATGGGTATAAAAAATGCCTAAAGGGATTCTCTCTCCCCACTCCAGGCTCTTCTCAAAGGCTTGGAATCGGTTACTTGGATCATGATTTTCCCCCAGGTAGTAGACCCTTTCTTTATACCAGCCGTAGGTGTTCACCCGGTTAAAGGTAACACAGGGTTGCAAAACATCGACCAGGGCAAAACCTTTCCAGGACAGGGCTTCTTTGAGGATTTTTTTTAATCCCTCGATATCTCCAGAAAATCCCCGGGCCACGAAACTGGCATCCTGAGCAATGGCCAGGCTGAGAGGATTAAAGGGTGTGGACAGATTCCCCAGAGTCTGTACCTTGGAAAAAAACCCTTCCTCTGAAGTGGGTGAAGCCTGTCCCTTGGTCAAACCGTAGACCTGATTGTCGTGCACAACAACGGTGATGTCAGGGTTTCGACGGATGGCATGGAGCAAATGATTTCCGCCTTCCCCGTACATGCACCCATCCCCGGATTCGGCAATAACAAGAAGCTCAGGGTTCACGGTCTTAATGGCAAAGGCAACCGGAATGCTGCGCCCATGCAATCCATTAAAAACATTGACTTTCAAATAGTGAGGAAGTTTTGCCGCCTGACCAATCCCCGAAACGAGGACCACCTTATGCGGTTCATAGCCAAGCTCAAAAAGCGTTTCCTTCAAGGCTTTCAAAATACCAAAATTCCCACACCCTGGACACCAGGCAATCTCTACTCCCTCCTGCTCAAACGGATTGGACATTGCGGAGCACCTCCTTGACTCGTTCACACAGTTCATCCACCAGAAACGGCCTCCCATCATATCGAGTGATACGCCTGGCAAAGGAAAGCCCGGTCTCATGTTCCAGAAGGTTAGCCAGTTGCCCCCAGTAATTGTTCTCAACCACGATGGGAAAAGGAAGACCTTCCAGGAATTCCCGTAACCCTCCAGGTAACGGCCATAACTCATTAAAGTGCACGAGACCCGCATCAATGCCTTCTTCATGGAGCTCCTCTCGTGCTTCCCTCAAAACTCCCCAGCTTGAACCCCAGCCAAGAAGCGTCACCTCTTTCCCCTCTACCAAGAAGGGCAGGCGAATCTCCTTTTTCATCGCCTCCCACTTTTTCATCCTTTTCTCATGCATGGCCACTCGCACGTCCAAGTCCTCCGTAAGATGGCCACATTCATCATGTTCGTCACTATCCACCACCACCAGCGCCTTGCCACCCGGAATCGCCCGGGGAGAAACCCCTGAGGGAGTCAACGCATAACGGCAATAATCAGAAAAATCGCTGGCCTGAATCGGGGCATCAGGTATCTCCTCCATTTCAAGATTCCAATAGGAAACCTTGGAATCAGCCAGATACTGGTCGCTGAGGATAATAACCGGTACCTGGTATTTCTCAGCCAGATAAAAAGCTCTCCGGACGATGTTGATGGCGTCCTGCGGATCCCGAGGGGCAAAAACAAAACGGGGAAACTCATCGTGCCCGGCGTGGATGACGAAAGCAAGGTCTGCCTGTGAAGTTCTGGTGGGAAGACCAGTTGATGGTCCCGGTCGCTGTCCATTTATGACTACAATCGGTACTTCGGTCATTGCTGCAAGACCCAGCCCCTCCACCATAAGGCAAAATCCACCACCAGAAGTACCGGTCATGGCTCGTGCCCCCGCATAGGATGCTCCCAGCGCCATGTTGACGGCCGCAATTTCATCTTCAGCTTGCTCCACCACAATACCATATTCCCTGATTTTTGAGGCCAGAAAATTCATGATTCCAGTAGAGGGAGTCATGGGATAGGCACTGTAAAAGGTACATCCAGCCAGGAGTGCGCCCAGACCCAGGGCCTGGTTTCCGTCAAGGAGAAACTGAGGAACATCGTTCGGCATGGAGTTTCTCGTGGGCAAAACTGGGGGAATACCGACTATTCTTCTACCCCGCTGGAAGGCCAGTTTGTTTTTCTCCATCACTTCTTCTCCTTTTTTGGCAAAGATCTTTTCAATATAGGCCGCGACCAGCTCCGGTGCCAACCCGAGAATCGAACTAATTGCCCCCACCGCAATCATGTTGGCAAAGACTTTGTTCCCTAACTGCACCGCTTCCTTTTCAAAATCGATGGATATAAAACGGTGAGAATCCGTAGACTTCTCCCCCAAACCAAAATTTCCCAGAATCAGACCGTTCTCCTTAACCTCGTGGTGATGCAATTGGTAGGTCAATGGATCAAGACATACCAGAAGGTCAAGATACCTTTTTGCTGCCCAAACTGGCCTATCGCTCAAACGAATATGAGTAAAAGTGTGTCCGCCCCGAATACGGGATTGATAGTCTTCCAAGGAAAATACGTAGTATCCACTTCGTTTGAGCATCAAAGAGAGAATTTCCGAAACGGTTTGAACACCCTGGCCGGCCGCCCCACCGACCTTTATTTCCCAGTCTACCATGTTACAACCCTCCTCTTTAATTTTATATCTCCTTCACGTAGATCGTTTGCTTCTGATACGGAATTTCAATACCTTCGGCATCGAATGCTTTTTTCAAGAGATACCGCAGCTCTCTTTCCACGTTCCAGTGTTCCTTTGGGCGAACCTTGAGAGAAACCCGGACCACCACACCGGAAGATCCAAGCTGAATAACACGATGGACAAGCGGTGGTTCAAGCGCAACTTCGGGATGTTCCTGGTAATATTCTCCAGCCACCCGCTTTATCACTTCAACCACCCGATCTACATCCGCTTCATAGGCCACACTCATATCCACAATAGCCCGGGTAAACCCGCGGTTATAATTGGCAATTCTTCCAATTTCCCCGTTGGGAATGGTCACAAGAGCTCCGGAAAAAAGGCGGATACGGACAACCCGCAAGGTCATTTCTTCAACCGTCCCTGTCACGTCCCCAATCTCAACCACATCACCCACCGAAAGCGTATCCTCAAAGAGGAGAAACATTCCCGTAACAATATCCCTGACCAGGGTCTGCGCTCCAAAACCAACCGCAATACCCACCACTCCCGCTCCAGCCAAAAGAGCCCTCGCATCAACTCCCAGTTCTCGCAGAATCAGAACGATGGCAAAAAAGGCCACCACGTATTTGGCAAGACTTTGCAAAAGAGGTAAAATGGTCTCGACTCGCCGGCGGGAATCTCTACCAGTGGGAATGAACCTGCGTACCAGTAACCCTCGGAAAATCCTCCCACTCAAAAGGACAGTAAAACACGCACCACCAATAATGACGAGGATGCGTATTCCCTTCTCCAGCCACCCAACAAAAGAAATCATGAGGGAGAAAGCTGGAAGGAAATTCCCTGGAGTAACCGAGTCTCACGATGATAATCTTGAATTGCTTTGATGGTCATGGAGCCGTTTTTCAGACGTTCAATCGCATATACCGTGGCTTCTGCTCCCGCCAGGGTAGTAACACAGGGAACGTCCCGCACGATGGCCTCTTTTCGAATCATACTGCTTTCAGCCTGAGCTCGCCCCCCAGAAGGAGTATTGATGATGAGATGAATTTCCCGATTCTTGATCATATCCACCACATTGGGGCGACCTTCTCCAACCTTGTTCACCACTTCCACCGGAATACCATTATTTCCCAGCACTTTGGCCGTCCCCCTGGTAGCAACAATGCGAAAGCCCAGGTCCCAGAGTTTTTTAGCCAGAAAAATGACTCCTCGTTTGTCCCGGTTTTTGACACTGATAAAGACTGTTCCTTCAAGGGGTAAATAGGACTGCGCTGCAATCTGAGACTTGGCAAAAGCCATGCCAAAGTCACCGTCAATACCCATGACTTCGCCGGTAGAGCGCATCTCCGGTCCAAGCACCGGATCCACCCCCGGAAAACGACGGAAGGGGAACACCGATTCCTTCACCGCAAAGTACTTGATATCAACTTCCTTGGTCAAACCGATTTCCTTTAGCTTCCGCCCCACCATCACCTGAGAAGCAAGGCGTGCAAAAGGAATACCGGTCGCTTTAC
>JABUEZ010000082.1 GCA_013314795.1 Candidatus Profundicultor aquiphilus
ATGGGGTGGTGGAGAGATTAAACCGAACCTTCCGGGAAGAATTCTGGGCATATTACGAGGAGGATGTTGACCTTGAAACCATGAGGTTTTACCTAAAGAGGTGGACAGAAGAGGTGTATAATAAGAAAAGGCCACACTGGAGTTTGGGATACAGGAGTCCCTGGGAGTACCTGAAGGATACTGGACTTGTTGCATGTCCCACATGATGTGAACCTATACAAGTTCTTTTCTTCTTGCTGTGATAGAATCTTGATGAACCTTTTCAGCTTTTCAGTCATATCTTCTCTGACACTTCCTGATGGGTGATTGGTACTCTCATGAGTACGGGTGATTATTACCAATCTTACCTATCAGGAGGTGTTTTTGTTTTCTGGTAATTTCCTTACACAAATAGAATACACTACCGAAGAATCAGATCTTCCGTATAAAGTGAACATCGTCGAATACTGCAAAATTGATCCACGCTTTCGGGAAGCCATTCAGAAAGAGAGCATTGTATGGATCGACACGTTTTGTACTTCGAAAGCTTGAGAACTGCCTGTGAACGATTCCAGAACGCTGTAGCCGAAGCTCGTGGAAAAAAGACCGAGGATTACCCATATTTTAGGGATTCGGCTTGTACAGCGTTTGGAATTCACCTTTGGCTTTTATGGAAGACCTGCAAAGTGTACTTCGAACGAGAAGGCCTCTCGGTAAGGTCACCAAGTTACCGCGGTCTGCATTTTGAGAAGTTTTCTCCCTGGGTTATCTTATTAAGTCGATACCGAAATGGTGATGGATGACTCAGTCGCGAATTCGGGTGATGACAATACTGGAGTAGTGTTCTTTAAAGTTTCTGGCTATCCTTTTAGAAACTTCGTCCAAAATTTCAAGATTGCTTACCGGAGCATCCTGAAACACGGAGATCTGCAGAAATTCTGCAAAGATTTTGTTCTGCATGCGCCACTCAGTTCTAACGCAGGTAACGTACATATTTACAAGTAAGTTTCTTCTGGAACTCTTCGATAAAGTTCCTCTGATCAGGATGTAACCTTCGCTGCCACCACGTAAGCCTTTTTTTCTTTTTCTAAAATGGCCAAAAATGTCGCGATCTCCAGATATTTCCCCTTCAGCCGACTCATTTGTTGACGATGATTCTGGGAGTCATTTCGAAATGCTACTTCAAAACAAAGTCAACGACAGGAGCAAAGGCGTTCTCCACAGGAGTTCCAAGTTTATGTCGGATTTTCCTATCACCGGTTCGGGTTCTCGATGATTACTTTTGTCCGGTCCTTGAACACTTTCATCTTATCCTTGAATTCCTTCATCTCGTTTTTTGAAGTTCTACACTCGATTTCTATCTTCTGGTGGTGTGCATCGGCACCTCTTCCAGCTGATCTACCCACTCGGCGAAAGAAATCACTACCATCACCCCATAACCATTATAACAGGGTGGCCTTTTCCCAAACACGTTTATGCTTATAAAACTGTGTTCTGATGAAGTTTGTTTGATGAAGTCGATTTGAGCATTAGTTAAGCATGTGTTTGTTCTTTTGTCACAAACGTTCCTTTGAAGTCGTAGACAGGTTTCTATACCTTTTAGAGATAATAGTATCTCCTGATGCCGGCACTTCTGGCATCAAAATTCATCTTACTCGGGAGGAGGAGGTTGGTTATCGTGCCGACGAGTTTTATTCACGCTGTACCCCATATTGTGGGGGCATTGGAAGCGTGTTCTCCAGAGTCTGTGCTCGACGTGGGTATAGGCTTTGGGAAATATGGAGTAATTTTGCGCGAAGTGTTAGAGGTTTCCTATGGCCGTTATTTCAAAGAAGGCTGGAAGGTTCTGATAGATGGGATAGAAGCTTTCGAAGAATATCACAATCCCATTCACGATTTCGTATACAACCGTGTCTACTATGAAGATATGGAGGTTTGTTTGCCTTCTTTACCTGTTTATGATGTTGTGCTACTTATTGATGTGCTTGAGCGTTTTGAGAAGGAGAAGGGGAAGAAGATCATACAGAACCTTCTGCAGCATGCCAGGAAATCGTTGCTCGTTTCCACGCCTCGATTTCCTGCGAAACAGGATTCGTATTTGGGCAATTCCTTTGAACTCCACCGGAGTCGCTGGCACATCCTTGACTTTGTCGATTTTGATTTTGCTTATTGTTATTTTCCCTTGGGAAATAATGGTGCTCAGGTCTTTCAGATATTTCCCTCCATCAGCCATCGATGTTTGTCGGTGGATAACGTTCTTTTTGAAGCAACGCTTAGTCCGACTGAGAAAATTTTGACGATTGGTTTTTTTCTACCACACAAATATCTTACCGGGGGCATGAAGATATTGCTGGATTACCTTGTGGCACTTTCTCGGAGGGGCCATCGGATCGTGATCTTTTTTCGAGGGGAAGACGAGAAATTACCAGAGTGGTACGCCAGAGATGGATTTAAACCCTGGAGAAATATTGCTGTTCCGAATGGAAAGTCCTTACAACCACTCATTAAAGACCTTGACATTCTTGTAGCAGGGTTTTTTACCCAACTTGAAGAACTCCAAGGGTTATCTGTACCTGTGGTGCTTTTCGAGCAGGGAAGTGAGTATCTGTTTGGAGACTATGGCGACCTTCATCCGCATTCACCAGTTCGGCAACTCCTTTGGAAAGCCTACACTTCTCCCGTGCCGATTATTACCGTCTCCCCTCTTCTTGAGCAGATTCTAAGGGTTCGTTTTGGACGAAAAGCGCTTGTTGTTCCTAACGGAGTGGACATTAATTTTTATCATCCCGGATCAAAAGGTGAGAGTAACACAATTCTGCTTGTTGGCAATCCCGCACTTCCTTTTAAAGGATTCGATGTTGCTTTTCTTGCGCTTCAGAAGGCGTGGAATGTCTTTCCTCACTTTCGGGTTATCTGGGCATGTCAACAAAAGCCCAATGTTAGAGGTATTTCCTTTCCTCTCAGCTTTGTCCTTGTTCCCTCTCAGGAAGAACTTGCTTCTCTTTATCGACAAGCAACTGTTTTGCTGTTCACCTCGTGGTATGAGGGATTTGGTCTACCCCCACTTGAGGCAATGGCTTCTGGGACAGCCGTTGTAGCAACTGACTGCGGAGGTATCCGGACATATGCGTGGGAAGGGGAAAACGTTCTTCTTGCAGAACCTGGTGATGTTGATTCTCTGGCATATGCCTTGCTTTTTCTTCTTCAGAACCCTGTAGCTCGGAAAATCATGGAGCAACGGGGAAGGGAAGTGGCCCTCGATTTTAGCATTGAGAAGTCGGTTATGAAGTTTGAGGAAGCACTGTACAGGGTAATTAACGTTTCAAATTATCTTGTAAAGAGATAAGCTTCCAGTTTAGGGTTAGGATTGGATGCGAGTTGTATTGTTGATACAGAGCTTGTCTCCCATGCCACCGCGGAAATAACCTGGAAGCGATGCAGGAGTTTGCCCGATCCTGGAGCCTGGAGCATGCCGGGAAATGGGACTCTGTTCCCAGGGTCATTGGGTTCTGCATGCTGGTGAAACGAGCGGTGATTGAAAAAATCGGAGGATTTGACCCCATCTTTGGAACGGGTAATTTTGAAGATGATGATTTTTGCCTGCGTCTCCAGCTTGCCGGATTCACCATAAAGATTGCCCATGATGTGTTTGTGCACCATTTTGGGAGCAAAACCTTCCAGAGCGAACGGATTGATTACCGAACACTGATCCAGCGGAACTGGGAATTGTTCAAGAAAAAATGGAATCTCCCGGAAAACCTGCCCATGGAAAGGGGATATATTCCACGCAACCTTTTGCAACAACCATTTCAGAGGGAAAAACATTTTGTGCCGTTGAGTTTTACGCCGCTTTCCCTCGATGGGGTAAGGGAGAAGAAATACCTTTCTTTGTGGAATCCGAAAACTATACGCTGGTTTTTAGAACATTTTACTGCCGGCGACCCGGTAACTCTGGTGCTTTACTATCCCTCGGAGGGTGCTTATGAAGAAGTCAGGCGTTTTTTAGAGGAAAGAGGTTACCAGGAAGACCAGATTCCCGATGTTTTACTTTATGTGGAAAGGTTACCTGAAAAAAAGATTCCCGAACTGGTGGCGGCAGTGGATGTGGTCCTTACCAATGACGGTGATACGCCGTTGGTTTCCTGGGGTGTGTATCTCGGCAAAGACATCGTGACTGTTTCCTGAGCTCAAGCGAGATTATCTTATCTATTGACATAAGGGGTTTTTTGCGCGATTAGTCATTCCTTTTAACTGCCGGGGCTTGGGGGATAACCATGTTGGCTTTTAACGGGTAAGGGGGACGCAAAGTTCGGTTCCTGGTGGGCTCTTTTGTTGGTTTACATCGAATTTTCGTTCTGGAAGTCCTGCGACTTTTTACCATGTAAGAATTCCCGTGATAATCGGTTGAAGGAATTATTTATAGCGTGGGTATCCTGTCTTTGTGGAGAAGTTATGGTTGTCACTTGAGGTGAGGTGCAATTTTTTGGGCGAAAACGGTGAAATCCTCAATTTCAAAGAGACATTGATAGAGTTCTTTGAGGTCAATGGTGGCATATTCATGAATGAGGAGATTGCGCAAACCAACCATACCGGTGAGGCGTCGGGCCAGGATGGTGTCGATGTACCCATTTTTTTCTAAGATGGTGATGCATTCGGCGTAAGTAGACGGGTTTCCCAGGTTGTCACGACTGACGAGATGGCAGGCAAGATCAATAGCGCTCTGGATGGTTTCGAGTAGTCCATATCTAAGGGCCCATTCGAGGGTTTTGTCTGCGTAGATTTCCTCAAAACTGACTTTTTCCCGGAAAGAGGAGAGCTCCTTGATATTTTCCTCTAATCGTTTGAAGCGTTCAAGAAGTGTTTCTTTTTCCAAAGCGATCTCCTTTGAGCCTTTCGAAAAGGGATTGGTTAACCATTTCCCGGAGGAACTGGGTATCCATGAACGATAAGAAGGCTTTTTCCTTGAAATTGACAAAGTGCGTGATGTCTCGGGTAAAAAGAATCTCCCCACAGGCGATTTCAAAGGCCAGAACAGGGTTATGGTAATAAAGATCGTTGATAATAACCAGGTCAACGTTTTTGCGGGTGATGGTTTCCAACTGGGAAATCAAAAGACCGATTTCGGGCAACGAAACCTTGCGTGTTGTCGCTATTCCCAGGTCGAGGTCACTCCAGGGATGCGGTTTTCCGTGCACCCGTGACCCGAATAGCACGGCAAAATCGATATAATCAACGTTTTTCAGGTATTCGGTGAGTTCCTTTTGCATGTTAACCCCTTTTCATTATATCACGTGGGGTGTGATGTACTGATCTTCACGGATCTGGATTTGTTATAGTGGCCATGCTTATGCGGTCTTATTCTGGCATTTTTCCAGAAACAATGAAAAGTGGCTGTGACGATGCAGGATTTATAAGATAATAGGGTATGAGAAGGGGGCAAAAAGGTAGATTGTCAATGATGATTTGAAAAGGCGTACGGAACCAGTTGGTTGTTTCAGGTTTGGATTTGCCATTATTCTTTATCCATACGTGAAAATTGAGGTTTATAAATCTTCTTCTAGGACGTACAACAGGAGACGGTCATTGGATTTTGAGGGGAAACCCCCCCGAAGTTACTGAAGGGTACCGCGGCCTTGTTGGGTGTCCCACATGGGGTGAACCTGTACAATCAATTGACAGGCTTTCCTGAATTTTCTATAATGTTTTTACTTTTGATTGAGGGAGGAATAAGGGTGACCGAGGTTCGGGTTGGCCAAGGAGAGAGTATCGACGAAGCATTGAAGCGGTTTAAGAGAAAGTGCCAGCGTAATGGAATTATTTCGGAGATGAAACGCCGGGAACATTACGAAAAGCCGAGTGAGAAGAAGCGCAAACGTGCTCAGGCGGCGCGGAGGAAAAAGCGAAGATGAGCGAAAATGGTTCTTTTCTCAAGGAGCGCCTTCTTGAGGCAATGAAGGGTGCTCTTCGAGCGAAAGACCAGGTGCGGCTTGATACGATACGGCTGGTTCTGGCTGAGATAAAAAATGCAGAGATTGACAAACGCGGTCCTCTTGGGGAGGAGGAAATCGTTGCGCTTATTCGCAGGGGGATCAAGAAGCGGGAAGAAAGTATAGAGTATTTTGAAAAGGGAAATAGACCGGAGCTTCTGGAGAAGGCCCGTCGAGAGATAGAAGTATTGAAGGAATTCCTGCCGTCTCAGCTTTCTCAAGAGGAAATTGTTCATATTGTCCGCGAGGTGCTTCATTCATGTCCCGCGGGTGCCTCTTTTGGGGTGGTTATGAAGGAGGTCATGGCGCAAGTAAAGGGAAGAGCAGAGGGTCAGGTGGTTTCTGCGGTGGTCAGACAGGAAATGAATAATATGAGGTGATTGCGAAACTTGTCTGCAGAAGCTACCCTACAGGATCGTGAGTTTCGTCTTCCTCTGGGAAGTGTTCGAGAGACCCAGAAGTTTTTCGGGCAACTGGATGCCAATGTCAGGGTTTTAGAAGAAGTTTTTGAAATCGAGGTCCACGTGGAAGGAGACTCTCTGGTAATCAGAAGTCCGAAAAGGCCAGAGCTTCTTCCGGTTGCTTCTTCTTTTTTGGAAGAATTAGTCCTGGTATTGCAAGAAGAAACACCTATAACTCCTGAAGACCTGCGCAAGATGGCTTTGAGTTTTAAAGAAAGTAGAAAAGCATGGTGGAAGAGTGCTTTGGAAGAAACGATTTTTGTCACTGCTTCACACAAGGTAATTCGAGCGAAAACCTTGGGACAGCTCCAGTACGTCAGGGCTATAAAAGAGAGGGAAATCACCTTTTGTATTGGTCCGGCGGGCACCGGTAAGACATACTTGGCTATGGCCATGGCCTGTAATGCTTTGCAGAAGAAAGAAGTGAACCGCATTGTCCTGGTGCGACCAGCAGTGGAGGCAGGGGAGAGCCTGGGATATTTACCTGGGGATCTGAAGGAAAAAATCGAACCCTATCTGCGCCCTCTTTATGATGCCCTCTATGAAATGCTTTCTCCGGAGAGGTTTCAGAAGTATAGTGAAAAAGGGGTGATTGAAGTTGCCCCCCTGGCCTATATGAGGGGAAGGACACTCAACGATTCGTTTATCGTGCTTGACGAGGCCCAGAATACCACCCCTGAACAGATGAAGATGTTTTTAACCAGAATGGGTTTTGGTTCGAAGGTGGTAGTGACTGGTGACATCACTCAGGTGGACCTACCCGCCGGAAAGCGATCCGGTCTCATTGTGGTGCAGGAAATCCTCAAAGACATTTCTGGAATAGAATTTGTTTACCTGAGCGAAAAAGACGTAGTGCGTCATCATCTGGTTCAGGAAATCATTCTGGCTTATGAGAGATTTGAGAGAAATCTTAAAAAGTAAGTTTGCCTTTCTTTCCTTTCGTACCCTCAATTTTCCTCTTTATGGAATTGTCTTGTTTTCCATTTTCTGGTTTTTTTATGCACTGCAGGGGGTAAATGTTCAGGAAGGGGAAGTCGCCGGTTTTGATATTGTGGCCAGTAAAACGATAGAAATAGTGGATGTGGAAAAAACTGAAGAATTGAAGAGACAGGTTTTGTCGAATCTAATTCCCGAGTACCGTGTGGATGAAGGCATTAACGAAGATCTGAAGAAAGAAGTGAACGAGTTTTTCGTGGCCGTCGAGGAACTCCGTTCTGGAACTCCAGTGGTTTCCCCCCAGGTACAGGATGTGTTCTGTGGCAAGTGGAAAATTACTCGGGGCACTTTTGAGCGGCTGGTCTACTCCCGGGAGGAAGAATATCAGGAGATGAAGAACACCTTTTTAGGACTCCTGGTGCGACACCTCTTCCAACCGATTCGACAGGAGGATTTTGGGAAAACCATTTTGGAAGTGAACACAGAACTGGAAGAGATGCGTCTTCCGGCTGAGGTAAGCCAGGTGGTAAGTTTTCTTTTTTATCGCTTTTTGAAGCCCAACGCGATTGTCGATTCCGAAGCGACCCAGAAAAAGCGTTTGGAAGCCTTGCAGTCAGTGAAACCAGTTTTGCGAACTATTCCCCGTGGGACTGTGATTGTGTCCAGAGGAAAGGTGATCACCGCTAGTGAGGTGAAGGCTCTCGAGGCTCTGGGGCTTTTAGGGAGAGAACACCTCTGGGTACGTCTGCTTGCTCTGGTTCTTCTCATCGGAGGATGCTTGAGTGTGGAGTATTATTACCTGAAACGCTTCGACCCCGCTCTTTTAAATCGTCACGCCTTTCTTCTCCTTCGC
>JABUEZ010000083.1 GCA_013314795.1 Candidatus Profundicultor aquiphilus
GGTAGAAAATATTTTAACCTTTGCCGAGGTGTGTCGAGAGATGAACCTTCATGGAAGGGGGTGGGATTGAGAATAAGGACGTGTGAGGGTGTTTCTGGGTTGAAGGTGCATCACAAGAGGGTCTATAAAAAGGGGAGGTGTTTCTGGTGAAGAAGATCGGAATGATAATGCTGGTAGTGTGTCTCTTGGGAGTCTTGGTTGTACCAGCCGTGGGTATCGCAGCAGAAAAGACCTACACCGTGGGTGTGGTGATTCCGTACGAGATTGGATGGTTTACGGCGTTTCATAAAGGTTTTGAGCAGATTGCCAACAAAGAAGGCGTGAAGATTGTCTGGCAGTACCACAATTACAAGGCGGATGAGGAAACCAAGGCCATTCAGAATCTGATTACCATGGGTGTTGATGCCATAAACCTCACGGCGGTGACGCCCTCGAGTGCTGAGTATTCCTGCCGCCTGGCCAATGAAGCCAACATCCCCATTCAGATTACCGAAAGCGGCATTGCTGAAGGAAAGGGAAAACCTGTGGCAGACATCGACTTTAACTGGTTTGATGTGTACCGCACAGTAGCGACAAGTCTTCGTCGGGATGTTCCTGGGGAACTCAAGGTGGTCTGGATTCAGGGATTTGCTGGAACGCCACCGGTCATTCAGGGAATCCAGGGATTCATGGACACCATTAAGACCCTGGAGGGGATTAGCCTGGCCACCGATGTACAGTATGGAGATTACGCCACAGCGCCATCTCTCAACATCATCAAAACTCTGGTTCAGTCAGGTCTTGAATTTAACGTGGCCATCGGTGCCTGTCAAGAAATCACCGAAGGCATCATTCAGGGGTTACGGGAAGAGAACGTGGACCTCGATAAGGTTACCATTGTGACGGTGAACGGTGGACCCATGGATGTGGAGAACGTCAAGAAGGGATACATTGACTATATCCTGAGCCTTTCTCCAGGACTCCATGGCATGATCTGCGCCCAGAATCTCATTAACTACCTCAAGGGTAGGGAGTACCAGAAGAAGAGTTATTCACCGATTGTCTGGTGTAGCAAAGCGGACTGGGAGGAGAAGCTCATTCCCTGGTTCCTGGATGAGAGCTGGTTCCCGGTGGTGGAAGAGTTTGCCAGGACCGGCCAGTATAAGCCTGAGTTGAGGACGAAGTAGAGAAATGCGAGGGGAATCCCCTCGCATTTCTCGTTCAGTTTGAGGAGGTCCTATTCCTTGTCGAGCACGGCCTATATTTTAAGTATGAGAGAGGTAAGTAAAAGTTATCCTGGTGTGCGGGCCCTGGACAGGGTTTCTATGGACGTGGCCTATGGTGAAGTTCATGCCCTGGTGGGACAGAATGGTGCCGGGAAATCAACGCTCATTGAGATTATTGCTGGTGCGCTCCATCCCGATGGAGGAGAGATTGTCTACGAAGGGAATACCTATACCCACCTGGAGCCGTGGCAGGCGATTCGCCTTGGAATTCAGACGGTACATCAGGAAAATCAGCTGGTGGAAGAGTTGACCGTGGCTGAGAATCTCTACCTCTATGAGCTTCCGGTCCACCGGGGAGGGGTGGTGGATTACGCCGGTTGTCGGCGTATCGCCCAGGAACTTTTGCAGAAGCTGAATATCCACATTGCTCCAGAGAAAAAGGTACGCACACTTTCTTTTGTCGATAAAAAACTGGTGAGCATTGCCAAAGCTTTTGCTCGTCCGGTGAAATTGCTTATTCTCGATGAACCAACGGCGTCTCTGGATGAATGCGGAAAAGACATTCTTTTCGAGATTATTCGGTCCCACAAGGCTCAGGGTTTGAGCACCATTTACATTTCTCATAACCTGAGCGAGATTTTCGAAATTTGTGATCGTGTAACCATCCTGAAAGACGGGCAGAAGGTGGCCACCTATTCCCTGTCAGAGATCACCATGGATGAGGTGATTCGCAAGATGATTGGCAGTTCCCAGGTGACCCTCTACAAAAGAGAGAGAGCTTGTGCTTTGAAAAAGGATGAAATTCTGGAGGTACGGAATTACAGCCGGCAAGGTGTCATTGATGATGTTTCTTTTGAGGTCCGCAGGGGAGAGATTTTCGGGCTGGCGGGACTGGTGGGTTCTGGCCGGACGGAACTGGTGCGCATGATGTTCGGATTAGATCCCAAGGATTCAGGGACCTTGCTCTACCGGGGTCAGGATATCACCCCCAGAAATCCCTATGATGCCATTCAAAAAGGTATTGGGTATCTCACCGAAGATCGCAAAGGTGATGGTCTTTTGCTGTCACGGCCAGTGGTAGAGAACATGAGTCTTGCCTCGGTGGCCAAAGATAATCGTTTGCTTTTAAATCTTAGTAAGGAATATCAAGAGGCGGTAATGCTCACTGAGCGCTTAAATGTGAAAACACCGTCGATTTTTCAGCGCGTGGTGAACTTGAGTGGTGGAAATCAGCAAAAAGTGGTTCTGGCCAAGTGGTTGCAGACTCAGGCCGAGATTCTCATTTTCGACGAGCCGACGGTGGGTGTGGATGTGGGAGCCAAGGTGGAGATTTACCGAATGATTGAAGAACTGGTACACCATGGCAAAATTGTCATTGTGATTTCTTCGGACAATCCAGAACTGGTGGCGCTCTGTGACCGCGTGGGAGTCATGCGGAATGGACGTCTTGTGACCATTCTCGAGGGGGACGAGGTGACCGAGGAAAACATTGTACGTTATGCCATGGGTGTCTGTGAAGGGATGGAGGTGTCAGGGTAATGGCACAAGGCTTTAGCGCTGTGTTTCGAAAGCGAGCTCCCATTGAGCAGGCTTATATTCTTTTGCTCCTTATTGTGGCTATTTCGGTAGTAACAACCATCGTTAACCGGCGCTTTGTCAACCCCACCAATATTATCAACATCTTCCAGCAAATTGCGGTTTTAGGGATTGTGGCCAGTGGCGTGGGTATGCTCCTTGTTTCAGGACATGTGGATATTTCAGTTGGTTCTCAGGTGTCGCTTCTCGGGGTTATTTTTGCCATGCTCATTCAGAAGATTCTTGGCCTTCCGGAAGGAAATGTGGCTCCCTGGCGCCAGACCTTTGTGTACCCAATCGCTTTTGCTTTGACTTTTGGTATTGGAGCTTTGGTCGGCTTCGTGAATGGGGTGACGGTGGTTAAGTCGAGGGCCAATTCGTTCATTATCTCTCTCGGTTTTATGTCTGCCTACCATGGTCTGGCACTCCTTGTGACCGGGGGAGCGTCCTACATGCTTTTCGGGCGGTTTGAAACCTTGGGAAGGGGCCGTCTTTTCCATTACCTCCCCATTTCGATTCTCTTTTTTCTGGGAGTGGTTATTCTTTCCTACCTGATTTTGAAATATTTCCGGTATGGAAGGTTTCTCTACGCCATCGGGAGTAATCGCCGGGCCGCCCACGTTTCGGGGATCAATACCGATCGGGTGGTGATTCGGGCGTATACGGTGGTGGGGATACTGAATGCTCTGGCGGCCATCATTCTCATTTCTCGAGTGGGGTCAGCACTGGCCACAACCGGTGATGCCTATGCCCTGGATGCGCTGGCTTCAGTCATTGTGGGGGGTGTAGCGCTCTCGGGTGGTAAGGGTGGCGCGCTCAACATTTTTCTGGGGGTGGTGCTCATCGGGTTAATCGGAAATGCCCTCATTATCATGAACGTCAACCCCTATGCCCGGGATCTAGTGATTGGGCTCATCATTATTGCTGCAGTGACGCTCAGTCAGCTTTCGGAAAGCCGATCTTAGAGGGAGGAATTGCAATGGGAAAGATTAATCTTTTGAATACCATTCGAGGTTCTTTGTTTGAAGGGTTTTTCCCAGAGGCGTGGGATTTGGAGCGGATGGACTGGTGTTGCAGTCAGCCACCAGAAGCGGTGTACCAACGAGAACCCTGGTGGCATGAAGGGTTTCAACCGGTTGGTTGTCCGACACTTGAGGATTTCAACACCCTTATGGGGCATGAGATTGCCTATCAGATCAAACTCGCCAAGGATGAAGGTCGAGAACTGATTCTCATTCTCTCGGTGGGTCCTATGGGGATGTATCGCTGGGCGGTGGAGTTCCTAAAAAGATGGGGTATCGATTGCCAGCATGTCCATGGATTCAATATGGATGAATGGTGTGACGCCGAGGGAAATACATTACCGGCAAGCGATCCGGGGGCGTTTCGAAATGCCATGGAGTCATCGCTCTATGGCCCCCTGGGAAAACTGACCGTTCCCGAAAAACAGAGACATTTTGCCACGCGGGAAGAACTCCCCACCTATGCCGAGCGCATTGGGGAATTGCGTGCCAGGGGAGCAAAGTTTGTGCTCATTTACGGCATTGGCTGGGTCTTTCATATCGCGTTCTGGGAACCCCATTTTGCGGCGGATTACGCCGGTATGGAAGAGTGGTTGAAACCCACTCACCGGGTGGCTGCTCCGCTTCATCCTCTGACAATTATTCAGAATTCCATCACCAGTTTCCGGAGTCGCATCACTCTGGTGCCAGCACGGGCCAATACCATCGGGCCGGGAATTTTTATGCAGGCTGATTATACCATTGGGGGAGTGGATGGGTATTTACCCTGTCGCCGGATGATGTATCAGGCCCATGCCCTGTGGGTAACCTTGAAGTATGGACCGGACATGTGGGTTCCTTCTTCGGTGATGCCCCAATTGCCGGGAAAGCTCTTTTTCGTGGCCCCACTGGCTGGACCCTTAGAACCTGAGGTCAACTGACCATGTGGGATCGTCTACTCTATGGAGGGCGGGTGATCACGGAAAATGGCGTCCTCCCCAGGGGATATGTGGCCATTCACGGAGGCCGGATCGTCTCTCTGGGAGAAGACTGGAGCACGGTTGAGGCGAAGGACTGTTTTGATGTTTCGGGTTTCATTGTGAGCCCCGGATTCATTGATATGCACACTCATGGGATTTTTGATGTCGATTTTGTAGAAGGGGACACGGAAAGCATCGCTTCGGGTCTTTCGCATTACCTCTCCTTTGGGGTTACCCGGGTGGTAGCTTCAACCATCTCTCGACCCCTACCGGAAACGGTGGAACAGATCAGGCAATTGCGGCAGGTGAAAGAAAGCCGTTATGGTCGGATTCTCCATGGTGTACATCTTGAGGGACCGTGGCTTTCGCCCCGATGTCGGGGTGGCCATCCTCTCCGGTACCTCCGGGTACCCAGCAAAGAGGACGTGGCATTTGTTCTGGGGGAAGTCGGGGATGTGCTGGTGACGGTCACTTTTGCCCCGGAGCTTCCCAATGCGGTGTGGCTTACCGAAACCCTGGCTTGTCGGGGGATTATTCCGGTCATCGGACACACTGAGGCAAGTTATGAACAGGCGGAACAGGTAATCAGGGCCGGGGCACGCCACGTGACCCACATGTACGATGGAACCCTGGGATACCGGGAGAATCCCAACGAAGCTCTGGTGATGCTTCCTGGGGTAGAAACGGCGGTACTTTTTTATGACACGGTGAGCATTGAACTCATCGGATGCCCCGTACATGTTCCCCCTCCCTTTTTCGGGTTCATTCATAAAGTGAAACCAAGAGGAAAGAAGGTGCTTGTTACCGATTCCCTGGTGGGGGCGGGTATGCCGGAAGGGACGATTCTCACCTATCGAGATGGTCGAAAGGTACGGGTAACACAGAATGTAATCCGGATGATCGATGATGACCCGGCCATTGATGGCAATTTGACCGGAAGTGGGGTTACCATGAATGTAGCTCTACGCAGGCTGAAAGAATTTGCGGGCATTCCGCTGGAAGAAGCCGTTGCCTGGGGGACCATCAATCCTGCTTCGGTTCTCGGTATTGATAAAGAGGTGGGAAGCATCGCGGTGGGGAAACAGGCGGACCTTGTGGTCATCGATGACGATTTCCATGTGCAGTATACCTTTTTGGCCGGAAGCCTGGTTTTTCATAAATCGTGAGAGGGGGATACGTTATGTCATCGTTCAAATACCTTTTCGAACCCATTATGATTGGTTCGGTGGAAGTGCCGAACCGCATCTGTCATGTGCCAACGGATATCAGTTCCGCCCACGCCGATGGGTCGGTGAGTGCTCGGGATATTTATCACCATGCCACCATTGCCAAGGGGGGGACCGGTTTTATCATTGTGGGGGCCACTTCCCCTCAGGGACACACCGGTCGTTCCACGGTGACCTGTCTTGTGGCCGATGGAGATGAGTATATTCCGGGGCTCGCGCGGTTAGCAGAGGCCATGCACCGGTACGGCGCCAAATGCGCGGTACAGTTGCAGCACCCCGGTCGACAGGCAGCTCTACCCCGTTCGGGAAAATTTGCTTCCACCGATATGGTGGTGAATTTACCATGGTCGCAGAGTCGCCCCATTCTCTATGCCAGCGAAGAAGAAAGTTTAACTCGCAAGTCGGTTCATGTTCTTACCACCGATGAAATCATCGTTTTGATTGACCTTTTTGCTGAAGCTGCCTGGCGGGTGAAACAGGCCGGTTTCGATGCCGTGGAACTCCATGCTGCCCATGGGTATCTCATTTCAGAGTTCATGAGTCCTTATTTGAACCGCCGCACCGACCGATTTGGAGGAAGTTTTGATAACCGAATGCGTTTTCCTCTGGCCATTATTGAGGCTATTCACAAAAAGTGTGGGCGAGATTTTCCGGTGCTGGTGCGCTATTCGGTGGATGAGTGGGTACCGGGAGGAAGGGAGTTGCCGGAATCCATTCAGGTGGCCAAAGTTTTTGAAGAAGCCGGGGTAGCGGCGCTGGACTTAAGCCAGTGTATCCAGGAAAGTCCCGGAGCAGGGTTTGATCCCATGTACTATGAAGAGGGATGGACCATATACGCTTCGGAAGCCATTAAAAAGGAAGTGAAAATTCCGGTAATCAACAGCCACTCCCTGCGCAATCCGGAGTACTGTGAGAAAATTTTGGCGGAGGGGAAAGTAGACATGGTGGGCCTTTCCCGACAACTTTTGGCCGACCCTTACTGGCCGATTAAAGCCAAATACGGCCAGGTGAAGGCGATTCGCCGTTGCATTTCCTGTCTCACCGGATGCTGGCAGGAATCGCTCATGGCCAAGAAGGAAATCGCCTGTGCCATTAATCCCTCCTGTGGGAACCCCGCTTTTGAAATCCGCACCAGAGTAGCACAACCTTTACGTATCGCCGTGGTGGGAGGGGGTCCGGCGGGGATGGAAGCAGCGCGACATGCAGCAGAACGAGGGCATCAGGTGACCCTCTATGAGAAGACCGGAGAGCTTGGGGGAGCGATTTTGGGATGTTGTCTGACCCCGGGGAAGGAGAAAATGAAGTGGTATGCCGACTGGATTCGCAACGAAATCGCTCAGCTTGATATTGACCTGCGGCTTCGATGTGTGCCTTCCTGGGAAGAGCTCGCCCAGTACGATACCGTCATCAACGCCACCGGAGCTCAGTCCTATGTTCCCAGGGTTTCGGGAATGGCAGAGCGAGTGGTCCCCTTTGAGGCCGTTTTGGCCTGCCCCAAGGTTTCCTGTGAATTTCATCCCAGGGATGGGAGAAAACCTCAAAAAATCGAGGGGGAACGGGTCATCGTCTGGGGAGATCATTATCCGGCGGCGGACACCGCGGCGTTTCTCGCTTCCATTGGAAAAGCGGTGACCATTGTCACACCGTATAAAGAATTCGGTTCCACCATTGAGGTCATCCATATGTACGTCCTGCGCAAGCGCTTTCAGCAACAGGATGCCGAAGCCCTTCACTCCAAACCGTTCCGGTATCCGGTGACGGTATATACGAATAGTATCCTGCTGGAAATCGGAGAAAATTCCTTGACGCTTTTACGAAACGGTGAATTCCTGTCCCTTCCTTATGATGCCATCGTAACCTGTTTCACCAAACCCAACACAGAAGTTTTTGTCCAGTTGCGGCAGCATGAAATTCCCGTGGTCAATGTGGGTGATGCCGTAAAACCCCGTAACCTCCACGCTGCAGTAAAAGAGGGCGCCTGGGCAGGGCTAACCGTAGAGAAGACTCGACTCTATAATCCCAACGGAACTTTCGTCAACGATTTACCATTTGATATCGAAAGACAGATTCTGGGCTTAGGAGAGACGGAGGAGGGATGAACATGGTGTTGCGAACACTGGTGGTTGGTGTGGGGGGAATGGGGGCATCGCATGCTAAGGCGTATGCGCTTTTGCCAAGCTTTGAAGTGGTCGGTTTTGTGGTGGCCAAAAATGT
>JABUEZ010000084.1 GCA_013314795.1 Candidatus Profundicultor aquiphilus
TTCGGGCCGATGTGATTCTCGAAGAGTTGCATGATCACGCTCCGGAGATTTACCAGGGACTGGAGGAAATCCGCCGCCACTGGGGCGACGAGACGGTGCGAAAACGTGTTTTTGAAAACCTTCCCTCCATTTCCATCGACTATGCGGTGATGGAGAAGTCTTCCCGAATTCTGGTGATACCGGTCGATATTCCCTGGAGTGATGTGGGGTCTTTTCCGGCTCTGGCCGAAGCCCTGGGTAAAGATTCAAATGGTAACACCGTTCTGGGAACCCACTATGGCGCTGATACCCAGAACTCCCTTTTTGTAACCCATAAGCCGGTTTTTAGTCTGGGGGTGGATAACCTGGTTCTCATCGAGGCTGAAGACCTCATTTTTGTAACCACTAAGGAACGCAGTGAAGAGGTAAAACAACTTTTAGCTTTCCTCCGGGAAAAAGAGGATTTGCAGCGCTATCTCTAAGGTCAGTGAGAAAGTTCCCGGTCGGCGGTCCAATATTCCTCGCATCCAGCCTGAAGAGCACATCCTATTTGTAGTGCATTGGGTTTCTTGAAATTGTATCTAGTTTTGATTTCTGTGCCCTTTTCAGCCCACCTACATCGATGAGGTCGAGGTGTAAACCCGAAAATCCCTGAGTGATACTGACTTCCGCATCACCGGGAATAGAACTTCAAAGCAAGAGAAGGCCGATGCGCACAGAATAAGTTCTCCTTCCTCAGCTATGGGAAAAAGAGGACGAACGGAGGGAAAGAACTGTTTTGTTATCGAGAAATATTTTCTTCATTCCATTCCCGGCGAAGCGATTCGATATGGTGTTCGTCATAAAGACCTTTGCCGATGCCGGCGAGTACTACGATGTATGTAGGGGTTGTTGTCAGATAACAAAATAGAGATGCGGAATTACAGGGGGCAGCGTAAAAGTGCCGGAAGATTTGGTAGAATAAGAAGGGCGGGGATGGGTAGGTTGGGAGGAAAAAAGAGTGAAAAGCCTCAAAGAAATACAAACCATGTTGGTGAGGCACAAAGAGGATTTGAAAGCGAGGTATGGCGTTCGAGAAATAGGCATATTTGGTTCCTATGTCCGGGGAGAAGCCAGAGAGGGAAGCGACATTGACATCCTCGTTGATTTCGAAAGCCCTTTGAGTTTGCTTCGTATTGTTCCTCTGGAGAATGAGCTTCAGGACCTTTTGGGAATGAAGGTCGACCTTGTGTCGAAAAGGAACGTTCGTAGGGAGCTGGAGAAAGAGATTTTTAACGAAGTGGTTTTCCTGTGAAAAGAAAGGTAGCCCTCTTTTTGAGCGATATTCTTAAGCATATGGAAAAAGTTGAACAGTAAGCCTTTCTTAAGGATTTAAAGACCAGCGATGCAGTGCTTCGGTGCATTGAAGTGATCGGCGAAGCAAGCAAAAACATTCCCCAGGAGATACGGCAGAAATACCCCTTCATTCCCTGGCGTAATATGGCTGGGATGAGGGACAGAGTTATTCGTGGATATTTTCAGGTGGATCTTGAGAGCGTTTGGTTGGTGGTCAAAGAAGATGTTCCGACTCTAAGACCATTATTGCGAAAAGTTCTGGAGGAAGTGCAAAAGAAAGACCTGGAGTAAGAGAAAGAGAGGTTGCTTCTTGTGCTACCACAGGGACCCATAAGTTTTAGAATTGCTTTGTTTCCTTTTGTCTCTGTGGCGATTCCCTCTCTTACTTTACCAGGCGAAAAATTGAGATTTGCAATGACCCCATCAAAGTGAGCGGTTCCCTTTGACTTTGTTGAGGAGTTTTCTGGGAGAGATTGTTCCCCACCCGGGGTGCCCCGGGTGGGGAGGACGCTATATCTGGAAAACGCTTACAGTTTTCTGCAATTCTTCGGCCAGTTTGGCCAGGGACTCGGTGGCAGAGTTGATTTCCTCAAGTGAGGCGCTCTGTTCTTCGGTGGAGGCGGAAACCTCTTCGCTGGAGGCAGCGTTTTCTTCGGCCACGGCAGCAATGGAACTCACCCGTTCGGCGATTTCTTTGATCCGTTCCGCCATGATTTTAGCAGCTCTGGTGATTTCTTCTGAGGAGGCCTTGAGTTCCTGCTCGTTTTGCTGTGTTTCTTCCTGAATTTTTTCAACCACCCTGAGGGCATCGACCAGATTCTGGGTGGAACGGCTCACTCCTTCAATAGCCGAGAGAATTTCTAGGAATTTCCCTTCCACTTCTTTACTTTCTTTGGTTCCCTCGGTAACCTCGGTGCTGGCCCGTTCGGCGTTTTTCACCGCTTTCTCGGTATCCTTCTGAATCTCCCCGATTAAGTGGGCAATTTGTCCTGCCGCCTGAGCAGAGTTCTCAGCCAGTTTCCTGACTTCTTCGGCCACCACTGCAAAGCCACGTCCTGCTTCTCCGGCCCGGGCGGCTTCGATAGCCGCGTTCAAAGCCAGAAGATTGGTCTGCTCGGCAATTCCGGTGATGAGGTCCACGATTTTCCCGATTTCTTGGGAGCGGGATTCAAGCACGCTGATGCTTTCCCCGATTTCCTGGGCCACACTGGCCATGGTGTTGACTCTTTCCACAAGGCCCATTAAAAGTTCTTTACCCCGCAGGGCCTCTTCCTGGGTACGACGGGTATTGTCATTGGTGGTGTTGACCGCTTCCTGAATGCGCCGGACGGCTTCAGTGTTCCGCTTCAGACTTTCTTCCATCCCGATGAGAAGGCGGAGGTTTCGTTCGGTGATGTTCTCCACCTGTTCAGCTTCCCGAGCCAGCTTTTCAATGCTTTCGGTGTTCCGGTTCAAATCCTCTCCCTGGCGGGTAGACCCTTCGGCCACCTGGGCCATGGTTCTGGCGATTTCCTGAGTGGCTTTGGAAACTTCCTGGACTGGGGAAGTCAGTTCTTCACTGGATGCAGCAAGCTGTGAGGAGGCGTTGAGGGCCTTACCGACGAGATCTCGAAGATTTGCGAGCATAGTCTGGAGTGACCGAACCATCATGCCGATTTCATCTTTCCCCCGGTACTCTGCTACTGTCACTCGCAGGTTCCCCTGGGCCACCTGGGATAAGGCTTCGGCAGTTTTTCGGATGGGATTGGCCAGAGAGGAACCGATCTGGAAGGCAAAGAATACGATCACGGCTACCGCCACCGCCGCCAGAATGAGGATGAAGCGAAACATATCAATGACGGGGGCTCGAAGTTCTCCTATGGGAGCAACTGCGGCAATCCGCCAGTCTTTAAAATTTTCCCCGGAAAAAAGGCCGCTCGGTTTGAGGCTCTGGAAGAACACAATTCTCTCGGCTCCTTTATAAGTGTAGTGGATTTCAGCTTCTTTCTCTCCCTTCAGAGCTTCGTCGATAAATGAAAGATTTGCATCGACATCCCGGAAGCTTTTTCCCAAAAGGGTCTGGTCGGGATGGAGGGTTACTCGTTCATTTTTGACATCGTAGAGATAGAGGTATCCCGTTTTCTGAACCTGGACACCTTCGCTCAATTGCCGGTACAGTTCTTCCAGGTTTAAACGGGCAGTTACCACCCCCCGGAAAGTTCCCTGCGGGTCGTAGACCGGGGCACTCAGATTGAGGATGTACACACCCAGATCCTGGGACATTCTGACGTCGGAGAGAAAAAGCTTCTTTTCTACCCCTGAGGCCTTGAACCATTCGGTATCACTTTTGTCTTCACCGATTCCTTTCCCCTGGGAATCGGCAATCTGGATACCATTTGTGTCGGTTAGCGATACTGAAGCGATCAGGAGATTGGTATTCTCGAAATCGGCGAGAAGGCGGTTCGCTTCTTCAGTTGAAGTCAGAAATCCCAATTCCTGGGCCAGGATTTTGATCTGGACCAAATTGTTGCGAAGAATGGCTTCGATGGTGTTGGCCACACTGCGGGTAAGATTTTTGCCGTTTACGATTTCTCGTTCTAGGAGTGCGTTTTCAAAACGGGTAAGGCCGAAATAGGCAACCACAAAAAACGGTACTAGAGCGAAAAGAAGGAACAAAGTAATGAGTTTACCTCTGAGAGTACTGAATCGTAACATGATAAAACCTCCTCCAACAGTTTAGTTTCTGTGTTACACCCCATACAGGGGTATGGCATCCGAAGGTGAAAAGTCCAAGAACTCCAGCCTTTTATGGTTCCCTTTTTATATATATCGGCGTCTTTGCTGTATTTTTTAGGTCTTTTTGTGATTTTTCGGTTGTTTTCGGAATCGGAGGAAAACCGTTTGGGAAAAATCTTTCCCTGGAACCGGTTATGGTTCCTCTTTTCATGCTAAAATAGGGAAAACTTGAGGATGGGAGGGAGAACATTGAGGAAAAAGGTTTTGGTTATAGGTTTTGTAGGGTTTCTGGTGCTGGTGCTGTCTGGAATGGCCTTGGGGAAAGTTGCCATAAGTGGCCTTTTCATGAAGCAGGCCGGATACCAGGAAAGTGACATCCGGGCCATGACAGAAGAATTTTTGAAACAGAATCCCGATATCGAGGTGAACCTTTCCTTTGTGGCCTATGAGGAACTCCACGACAAAATCGTGGTGGCGGCGGCCAGCGGGGCAGGGACCTACGATGTGATTCTTCTGGATTGCATCTGGCCGGCGGAGTTCGCCGAGGCTGGGTGGCTCTTGGATGTAACTGATCGACTTACCCCGGAAGACCGGGCCGACATCTTTCCAGAGGTTCTGTCCTCGGTAACTTATAAGGGCCGGCTCTATGGCATGCCCTGGCTCAATGACTGGCAGTACTTCTTCTACAATAAGAAGATGCTTGCTGATATCGGGGGAAAAGAACCGCAATACTGGCCAGAGGTGATGGAGTACGCCGAAAAGATGAAGGCCCAGGGAATTGTAGAATACCCCATCATTGATGCCTGGGGCCAGGGAGAAGCGGTGGTGATCCAGTGGTTACAGTATGTCTTTGCCATGGATGGCAAGCTCTTTGACGAGGCAGGGAACCCGATCATGAATCAGGGGAAACCCCTGGAGGCCCTGAAATTCATGGTGGACAATATGAACAAGGGTCTTTTCAATCCGGCCTGTATCGAATCCTTTTACGAAGAGGTGCGCCGGGTGTTTTCGGCGGGGCAGGCAGCCTTTGGATTGAACTGGACTTACATGTATAACCTGGCCAACGACCCGGCGGAATCCCAGATTGCCGGAAATGCAGTGCTTGCGGTGATTCCCGGTTTCCCGGATGGGCGGCGCAGTGCCACCTGTAACGGGGGAATGGGCCTGAGCATTTTGAATACTAGCAAATACCCTGACGAAGCCTGGAAGTATGTAACGTATCTTTCAAGCCGTGAGGTACAGAAAAAGTACAGCCAGAATGCATTGCCCATCTGGAAGTCACTCTATGATGATCCGGAACTGGTAGCCCAGCAACCTGAAGTGGTCAAGGTGGCCAAGGAACAGATTCGCTATGTGTTTGACCGTCCCCAGGTGAGTTGGTATTCGCAGTTCTCGCTTCTTTTAAGCGAAGAACTTCAGGCGGCGCTCACCGGAGCCAAAACTCCGGAGAAGGCCATGGAGGATGCTGTATCACGTACCAAGGAAGTGATGGCTAAGTATTAGGGAATAGGGGGGAGAGAATCCCCCCTTTTTGAGTGCTCTATGACAACGCGCTTACAAAAAAAGGAAATCTATTTTGCCTGGGCTTTGATTTTACCTTCGTTTCTTTTTATTGCCTTTATTGTTTTTTATCCCACAGCGTTTTCCTTTGTTCTGAGCCTTTTCCAGGTGGACCTCACCCGCCGGGCCCAGGGGACTCCCTTTGTGGGCCTACAGAATTATGCCGAAGTTTTGCGCAGTTCTTATTTCTGGTCTTCCATGGGGCGGACGGCCTACTTCACCGTGGTTTCCATCGCCATCGAAATGGTTCTGGGGTTTCTGGTGGCCCTACTTTTGAATCAGAAGTTCTGGGGCAGGGGTATTTTGCGCAGTCTTCTCCTTTTGCCCTGGGCGCTTCCTATCACCGTTGACGCCATCATGTGGAAGTGGATTTTCAATGCCAACTACGGGGCACTTAATGCCTTCCTGACTCAGGTGGGAATTCTTCCCGGATACCGGCCCTGGCTGACGCAAGGATGGAGTGCCATGCACTGTGTGATTATCGCCGATGTGTGGAAGGTGACGCCACTGGTGGCCCTTTTACTCCTTGCCGGACTTCAGACCATTCCCCGGGAACTCTATGAAGCAGCCCTGGTGGACGGGGCAGGAAGGTTGACGAGCCTCCTTAAAATCACCGTGCCTTTGCTTTTACCCACGGCAACCGTGGTTTTGGTTTTGCGGACTCTTGATGCCTTCCGAGTTTTCGATATCGTTTATGTAATGACGCAGGGTGGACCGGCCAATGCTACCAAGGTGATTTCATTTCTGGCCTATCAGGAAGCTTTCAAATTCCTCCATTTCAGCAAAGGGGCGGCACTCTCCTTTGTCATTACCATGGTGGTGGCCATTTTTGCTTACTTTTACACCAAAAGCATGCGTAAACAAATTGAGTACTGAGGGATGAAACGATGAGAAAGGGAGTGCTTTTCGGTCGATTGATCATTGCGGTGTTTTCCATACTTCTTGCTCTGGTAATTCTGGCACCGCCTCTGTGGCTTTTTATCTCCAGTATTGCTGATTTGAAAGAGCTTCTGGCCATACCCCTGCGCTGGATTCCAAAAAATCCCAGTTTTGCCCGCTATGGTGGCATTCTCTTTTCTCAGGGGCCAGAAAGTGAATTTCGAAGAATCATGGGGAATAGCCTTTATGTGGCACTTTTTGTCACCATCATTTGCGTGGTGCTGGGGTCTCTCTCGGCGTATGCTTTTTCTCGCCTGCGTTTTCCGGGGAAGGACAAGGTCCTTTTTGTGCTTCTTTTTTCCTATATGCTTCCCCCGATTGCCTTTATCATCCCCCTGTACCAGACCTTTAGTGGCTTGCGCATGCTCGACACCCGTGGGGCGCTCATTCTCACCTATTCGGCCATTCTCACCCCCTTTGTCATCTGGATGATGCGCACCTACTTTGACACCATCCCCAGAGACCTCGAAGACGCGGCCAAAATCGATGGGTGCACTCCTCTTGGAACTCTTCTGCGGGTGATTTTCCCTCTATCTTTGCCCGGAGTGGTGGCGACTCTTCTTTTTGCCTTTCTCATGTCCTGGGAAGAGTTCTTCATCGCCTTGATTCTCACGTCCACTCCTCAGGCCAAAACCATTCCGGTGGCCATTGCCGAGTTTTCTGGTCGTCACTCCATCGACTTTGGCATGATGGCCACTGGGGGAATCCTGGCGGCTTTGCCCCCGGTCTTTATTGCCTTTGTGTTCCAGAAATATATCGTGGGAGGATTGCTCTCCGGCGCAGTCAAAGGGTAGAAAGGAGCGAAATAATAGTGGTCATCATCGTTCATGGTGGCATATGTCTTGATGAAATTACCGAGGCTTATGATTGTTTGGTGCTGGCCTGCCTTAGGGGATGGGCAGCCCTGGAAACGAAAGAGGCCGTTGACGGTGTGGAAGAGGCCGTGAAAGTCCTTGAAGATGATCCCCGTCTCAATGCCGGAACCGGTGCCTTTCCCAACCTCCTTGGCGAGGTGGAGATGTCGGCCAGCATCATGAAGGATGATTTTTCCTGTGGGGGTGTGGCAGGCATCAAAAACATCAAAAACCCCATTTCGGTGGCCCGGGCGGTCATGGAAAGAACCCGACATGTTCTTCTGGTCGGTGAAGGAGCCAATCTTTTTGCCCGATTGCTTGGCTTTGAACCCTACAACCCGGTAGGGGAACTCACCATACGGACCTTGCAAAAATCGGTGGAGAAAGCCAAAAAGGAAAAAGACTCCATTTATCACTATTATCTTGAACGAGCTAGGGACCGGCTCAAACGGATTCACCTTGGCACCGTGGGGGCTGTGGCCCTGGACCGGAATGGCCACCTTGCTGCCGGAACATCCACCGGGGGTGTGGAAATGCAGCTTCCCGGTCGGGTGGGGGACTCCCCCATTGTAGGGTGTGGAACCTTTGCCTGGGAGTGGGGCGGTGTCTCCATGACCGGAGAGGGAGAGGGGATTGTTAAACTAGGACTGGCCCGCAAAATCGGGGAATGGATGGAACACTGTAGCGCTCAGGAAGCGGTCAACCGGGGTATGGAACTGGCCCGCAAATTCAACGTCCGCTGTGGGGCCATTGCCATTCACCGCGACGGAAATATCGGTTGGGGT